>NZ_BAAHWV010000008.1:0-124308 GCF_054601255.1 Viscerimonas tarda
TCATAGACATACTTTACTTGATACTTGTAAAAAGTACCGTTGATGAGCCTGATTTCCGTCAAAGGCTCCTTGAACTGTTGAATCCATTCCGGTAAATACATAATGCAACCTATTTAGGTAGCACAAAACTACAACAAAAAAGTGGAATATCCAAATGTTTATGCCACTTTTTTGCTAAAACTACCTAAATTTTTGCGGAGTTAGGGTTTAATGGCAAATTTTGTAAGAAGAAAGAAAATGCAAAAAGCAAGATAACTTAGAACTTGTACAACATTAATGAAATGACCATAATCAGCAGGGCCAATACCAGAACGAGTAATGTAAAAGAAAGTTCCACCTGTCCAAGTGAAGGTTATCGCCGTAACAATCCCCAAAGCCAGTAAAGTTTTGGGAAGATTTTCCTTTTCCAACCTAAAGGAGTAGGCCAACAAATACTTTAATTTCTCTTTCATCATGATTTTTTTTCCACAAAATACATCATTTATTTTGGTTCCGAAAGAATGGAATAAACAAATATCCGCTTTTTATGCACCAATTGATGAAAAGGAGGGATGAACGGCGCCAAGTGGAGACGTGGCACGCCACATCTCCACAAACCTTGAACCTTAAACCTTAAACTTCCGCGGATCGGCTCCCCACATCAGTTTTTCCCGCAGCGTTTCGTAAAAAGTATGCCCTACCCTTTTCACGACTTTAAGCGGATAGTGGCCTTTTTTTATTTCCAGCCGAGTACCCGTACTCAGTATATTCGACCGGCCATCCAGCGAAACAAGAAAATTCTGGTTACGGCTTTCAATATCAAGTGTTATCACCGAATCGTCGCCAATAACAAGCGGACGAGTGGTCAGGCTGTGTGGAGCAATCGCCGACAAGATAAAATTCGACGAATCGGGGGTCATAATAGGACCGCCCACACTGAGGGAATAGGCCGTAGAACCGGTTGGCGTAGCCACAATAAGGCCGTCAGCCTGATATGAGGTCAGGTATTCGCCGTTCACATGAGCGTGAATGGTTATCATCGAAGCCGAATCTTGCTTGAGTATAGCCACCTCGTTCAGGGCATAATTATAGCCCCGAAAAGCCTTACTCTCGGTCGAAAGCGTCAGTTGCGTCCTTTTCTCAACACGGTAGCGTCCGGCGACCAGGTCGGTGAGGGTCGATTCAATATCCTTATCCGAAATATCGGCCAAAAAACCGAGCCTGCCCGTATTGATTCCCAGAATAGGAATATCTTTTTTACCGACCAGCGAGGCTGTTTTCAGAAAAGTGCCATCGCCGCCGATACTCAAAGCAATATCAATGCTAAAATCGTCATTTTCAATCAGTCCGGCAAGTTTATACTCCAAATCGAAAGAAGTATGCAAGTAGTCATAAAATCTTTTCCGGATATAAATTTCCACCTCATTTTCGGAAAGAATATTGAAAATCTTCCCTATCTGTTCTGGTTGCTGATACCTGCTGCCGAATATTCCTATCTTCATACGGATGTTTTTTTTCTGAAATAGCTATTATTTATGAACGCATACAAATGTAAAAAGATTTAAGCGATTCCACTTTATAATTGCCTCCGAAAATTAGATGTTTAGTGTCTGTTTAAAGATTTATGCCAATTGTTTACCCCCAAATAGAAAAAAATGAGCTATCTTTGGCATCAATTTCGGCAACCAGGTAGAATAGGTTATCGTGGACGATACAGTTAACAGGATATGACTAAGTTAAGCGTAAATATTAATAAAATAGCCACTTTGCGTAATGCTCGCGGCGGAAGTGTACCCGATGTATTGAAAGTTGCTACCGATTGTGAACTATTCGGAGCCGATGGAATTACCGTACATCCAAGGCCGGACGAAAGGCATGTCCGTGTAAAAGACGTTTATGAACTGAAAGCGCGGGTAAAAAAGGAATTTAACATTGAAGGCTATCCCTCTCCCGATTTTATAAAATTGGTCAAAAGCGTAAGACCCACGCAGGTAACCCTTGTGCCGGACGCTCCCGATGCAATTACATCCAATACGGGATGGGATACGAAGCTACACAAAGATTTTCTGACGGAGGTAATCGACGACTTCAAATCGGCAGGCATTCGCACATCCATATTCGTTGGAACCGATTTGGAAATGATTGAATATGCCGCCAAAACAGGCGCCGACCGTATAGAACTCTATACCGAACCATACGCCGTCAATTACCCCAAAAATCCGGCAAAAGCCGTAGCTCCATTTGTAGAAGCCGCCAACCGCGCAAAAAAGTTGGGATTGGGCATAAATGCCGGCCACGATCTAAACCTCGATAATCTCAAGTATTTATACACAAATATTCCGTTTATAGATGAGGTGTCGATTGGGCACGCACTTATCAGCGATGCCTTGTATCTGGGCTTGGAGAAAACAATTGCAGCCTATAAAAACCGGTTGAAATTGGAAGCGCAAAATTGTGATTAGCTTTCAAAATTTGTACTTTAGCGGAGGATATACAATTTGGATTTGGCGACACAATGGGCACAATAAGTTGTGATTAGCTTTCAAATTCTTTCGATATTTCATTTATTTATCTATATTTGCAGAACAATTTATAAGTAGAAAGTTTGTATTTAGTAAAGAGTCTTAAAGGGTTTATCATTGCATCGGGTAAATTTATAAATTCAAAAAGAGGTCATACCGTGTCAATCTTGGATGAATTTGATTTAGATTTATCTCTTGGAGGTCTTGTGTATTCTTCTGTCGGAGAAGGCAGGAAGAATATGGGTAGCGACTTTATGGCTGTAAGAAACGACTTTAGAAAAGTAACCGAACAAGCTAAATTAAAAACCTCGTCAAAAAATAAAGAGTAATCCGACAAGAATTCTTACCATATACCAAAACTTCAGGCAGATCTATGGACGAAATTTCAAAAGACAAAATAGTAAGTATCGCGGGAACAATTGGGGTTCATGTGCTTATTCTTGTTCTGTTGTTGCTTTACGTCATAAGGCCCAGTTCCGACCACCGGTGGACGGAACCGCTGGAAGGTGTTCCGGTGATGTTTGGCAATGTACCCGATGCCTTTGGCGATAACGAAGCTTTGGGAAGGGGAAACAATGCAAATACTACGACCGATACCGAAGCAGAGGCGCCCAACGAAGCAGTTGCCCCTCAGCAACAGGCCGTTGCAAGTCCTGCTACGGACAACAATGCGGTGGCAACACAGGATTTGGAGGAATCTGTCGCCGTGAAAGAGGCCAGGAAAGCCGCCGAAGAGAAAAAACAGCAAGAAGCTATTTTGGCCGAACGCGAAAAGGCGGCAAAAGCGGAAGCCGAACGAAAAGCCGCATTGGAAGCCGAAGAAAAGCGAAATATCAACAGCCAGATGGCCGGACTTTTTGGCGATGGAACGGGTGATGGCAGCCGGGGAAACACCTCTGGAACAGGAACGCAAGGTGTTCCGACCGGTAATGCGAGTTATGGAAATACATCCGGCGTTGGAGGTTGGGGAAGTTACGACCTTGGCGGACGCGGCGTAGGCCGGGGAGGATTAGTTAAGCCATCCTATACGGCAAACGATTACGGCACAGTGGTGGTCGATATTATTGTTGATCCTCAGGGAAATGTAGTGGAGGCCACACTCGGACGGGGGACAAACACAACAAGTACTTCGTTGAAAAATGAAGGATTGAGAGCTGCTAAAACTACCAAATTCAATCCGGTAAGCAAAGCGGGCAACCAAAAAGGAACAATTACCTACAAGTTTAATTTGAATTAGGGGAGTTATGAATTTGTAGAGACGTGGCACGCCACGTCTCTACAAACTTTAAACTTAAAAAGATATGAAAGAAGTATATATATTCCTGACAACCGGCTTTGAAGAAATTGAGGCGATTGGAACTATCGACATTCTGCGCCGTGGCGGCATAAACATTCAATCGGTCTCGCTCGAAAGCAGTACACAAGTGGCCAGTAGCCGCAAAGTAAGGGTTATTGCCGATTTACTGTTTGACGAAGTTGATTTTTCTCAGGCCGAAATGCTGATTATACCCGGAGGAACAGTCCGTTTCAACGAACACGAGGGTTTGAAAAAACAAGTACTCGCCTTTGCGCAAGCCGGTGGAAAAGTAGCTGCTATTTGTGCCGCGCCGGTGGTTTTAGGTGGCTTGGGCCTGCTCAGGGGGAAGAAAGCAACATCCTATCCGGGTTATGAATCCTACTTGGAAGGAGCTGAATTTGTAGAAACACCGGTTGTGGTGGACGGAAATATCATCACAGGTCGCGGCCCCGGATTCACAATGGACTTTGCCCTGAAACTGGTCGAAATTCTTCAGGGGAAAGCCAAAAGCGACGAGGTGGCTAAAAACCTGTTGTTGAAATAAGAATTTACTTATTCCACCCGCTGCACCTTGCCCAAAGCCACATAACAAATATACCCGCTGATTTTTTGGTAGCCCATTTTGCCGATTAGCGACATGTAGTATTTCAGTTGCTTGTGGTATTTCTTGTTTTCTTTTTCACCGAATTTATAGTCGATAACCACCACTTCGCCGTCTTTCAGCATTACTCTGTCGGGGCGAAGAAAGGATCCGTTGGGTTGCAATATCTCCACCTCGTTCAACACCTTGTACTTGCCTGAGTACCATTCCAGCACGGCTTCGCGCGATAAGAATTGAGAAAGGGTGTTCCGCATGTCCGACTTTTCCGCCTCGGTGATGTCGCCCGAAATATGGTACAACTCCAGTACCTCCTCCAAATTATTGGCTGTATCAACTTTACTTATTATTTCGTGCATAAGCGTTCCGTACTCGCGCTGCCCGCTGCCCGAAAAGAAATACTTGTTGTTGAGCTTCAACTTGAGCCTGTCGTCGAACGGGATACTCGAAAGCGCTCCCAGAGCAATTTCTCCCGCATTCGATTTCTTTTCACCGGAGGGAGGACGGTATTCTTTTCCCAATTCAAAAACGGACGATTCCTCGTCGAAATTCTTGCTCAGGTCAATGTATTCTTTTCCCTTATCCGGCGCCAATGAGGTATTAAAAGATGTCCATAGCAAGGAGGAAATATTTGTTACTTTTTCGTTCTTGGGTTTGGGCGAAAAGGCAATCAGTTCTTTCTTGGCGCGGGTAAAAGCCACATACAAAATATTCAGGTTGTCGATAAAAGCATGAAGCTGTTCTTCAAAATATTCGTACTCAAAGATGGTGTTCTTTAGCTTTTTGGAATATTTTACCGGCGCCAAACTCAAGCGGTTAAAGGGTTCGATTGAGGGTTGGCACCACAGAATGGTAGTCAGCTTGTGGTCGGTATCCCAGTTGCAGAACGGAATCAGCACCACTTCAAAGCCCAATCCTTTCGATTTGTGGATGGTCATGATGCGGATGGCATCCTGTCCGTCTGGCGTGAAAATGGTTTTTGACGACCCCGACTCTTCCCACCAACGCAAAAACGCATCCAAATCGGACGAATGCCTGACCGTGAAATCGAGCGCCATATCAAGAAACGACTGGATATAAATATTTTCTTTTTTATCCATCGCCTCACGGAACAAATCGAAAATGCCCTCTGTCATTTCGTAAAGAGGCAACTCCCTTATTTTATCCAGTTTGCGGATGATCTCTCCGGGGAAATCGACCAAAATCGAAAAATGTTTCTGTATAGCGGCATCGGTAGGCAGTTGCTCCTGCGTTTTGTAGTATTCGTAGATGGCGAGGGAGCGCAAAGAAGCATCCGCCGGATTCCACAAATATTTCAACAACGAAACAATGAGCTTGATACTCTGTGCATTGCGGATATACAACGCTTCATCCGAAATAATATCGTACTTGTACTTCGATTCGGGATGCGAGCCTTTGTATTCCAGCAGGGTGTTGGCTACGTCTTCGCCTTCCCTTTTTGTCCTCACAAGCACAGCTATATCCTTCAGCCGGTAGCCTTTATCCTGCAATTCCTCTACCATTCCGGGCAGTTGCTGAAGTGCATACGATTGCCAATCGGGATGTTCACCGGTATCCACAAACTCAATTCGGACATGCCCGTCTTGCTTGTTTTTCTTCGCCGGCGTATGCTGATACACCCCCGAATAAGCCGTTTCTATTTTGTTCGACAAGCGGTTGATTCGCTCATCGCCTGTCTCTTGCCTGTCGCTGTTAAATTCGGCCTGCAAAATGCGGGACGAGGTGGTGAACACTGCATTATTAAAGTCGATAATATGTGCCGAGCTACGCCAGTTCGTACCCAGCGACTTATGCGCTATGTTCTTTTTGCCGAAGTCTATATCCAATTGTTCCTCAAGCAGTTTCCAATCAGAATTGCGCCATCGGTAGATACTTTGCTTCACATCCCCCACTATCAGGTTGTTGTTTCCGGCTGCCATGCTGTTTTTTATCAGGGGGTAGAAATTCGTCCATTGCATCCCCGACGTGTCCTGAAACTCGTCAATCATGTAATGGTCGATGTAGGTTCCCGTTTTTTCATAAATAAAAGGCGAATCGGTTCCCTGAATGATTTTATTCAGCAGCTCGGTGGTATCCGAAATAAGCATGATGTTGTTTTCGGCGGTGTATTCCCTGATTTTTTTATCCACATCGCTCAGTATCCCCAGCGTAAAATAATAGCGGTTTATCTCGCAGGCCGTTTGATAGAGGGTCGAATTTTGGTAATGCGCGCTGATTTGGCCGATGCATTCGTTCAGTCCGGCGTTGTAGGCTTCCTCTATTTTATTTCGGGTAACGCCGTCTGTTTTTCCGGTGTACCAGTTATCTATATTGCCGGACAGATTTGTAAACGTGGCGGTTGGCTCCTTTATTTCGCCGTTTGCCCACTTCAGGAATTGAGCGAAAGGCGACCGGCTTCCTCCTTTAAAATCATCGGCGTGCAAATCGAAGCGTGTCATCAGGTTCAAGCCTTTTTCGCCGAATTGCTGCGATGTTTTTTCAAAATCGCGGATGATGATTGCCAGCATCTCCTTGTAATCGTCCAAAAATTCTTTATTGGCAATATCGCGCTGCAATCCGTCGCTAAACGCTTTGTAGCTCTCCTTGAATATCTCGGACGACAACGATTGTATGTCGTTGCGGATATTCCATGTTTCGCCGTTTTCTATTTTTTCTTCCGAAAAGCGGATCAGCCAATTCAGCAATTGTTTGTTTTCTTTCCGTTCCAAATCGTAAAGCATGGAATCAATCGCTTCACCGAGTACCTTGTTTGAATCCAATTCAATACTGTACCCGCCTCCAATCCCTATCTCACGAGCAAAAGCCCGCATTGTTTGCTGAAAAAACCGATCGATCGTGCTGATGGAGAAAGCCGAATAATCGTGGAGTATATTGATGAGCGTTCTGCGCGCTTGCTCCCGTATCTGTTCTTCATTTTTCGCCTGCTCCTTCACTAAATCACTCAGGTAATCGGAGGATTTTCCGGTAGCCAGGTTTGCCAGTTCTTCAATGATACGGCTTTTCATCTCGTCCGTGGCCTTGTTGGTGAACGTTACGGCAAGTATGCGCCGGTAAGCGCCCGGAGACGAAAAAAGCAGGCGCAGGAATTCGCCCGTCAGTTGGTGCGTTTTTCCCGAACCGGCAGACGCCCTGTAAACAATCAGGTTTTGGATGTCAGATAATTCTTGATTTGGCATATCCTTCTTTTTGCAGCAATTCCAGCGCCTTGTTACGGAAATCGCCTTGGATAATTATTTCACCCTCTTTCGCCGAGCCGCCCACGCCACATTTCACCTTCAAAAACTTCCCCAAGTCTTCGAGGTCTTCGGTGGCGCCGATAAATCCGGTAATCAGCGTTACCGCTTTGCCTTTGCGGTTGCGTTTATCCAGCGATATGCGGAGCAACTGCTTTTCCTTGGGCAAAGTTTCGGCAGACTGTTCGTCCTCCGATTCGTAGCCAAAATTGGGGTTGGTAGAATATACAATATTCAGCCGGTCTTTCCAGTCGTTATTTTTCATGCGCTATTTTCTAAAAAATTGTTTTACAAAGATAGGTTTTTAAATTGATACACGCACTCCTCCTTGTTTCCCATATAGGGCAAACGCATGAAAAATTTTACGGCTTATGCCTTTCTGTAAGGTTGCTGATTGGGCCGGAGATTTGACTACGTCGATTTTCAATTCTCGCTACGCTCGAAATGACAGTCTCTTTTTAGGAGAGGGGAGGAAGAAGCGGCGGCTTCGCCGCCGCTTCCTCATCCCTTAAACCACTAACAGGCGAGTCATTCCAACCAAAGGGAGGAATCTCATCCGTAATAGCGCTAGTAAAATTTTTCAAGGTTTGCTCTGCTCCTAAGGGTTATGTAAATGAGAGTTTTCCAGTATTTTTATATCTTTATCTGTTAAAATCCAATATGATAACAAATATCAAAATAGAAAATTTTAAGAAACTAGAAAGTATATCATTTCCGCTATCTTTTTCAGTAGTGATTATCGGCCCTAATAACTCTGGTAAATCAACAATTTTTCAAGCATTATGTCTGTGGGAAATAGGTGTTAAAGGTTATATTGCTGCTTATCAGAAAAATGATTTGAATAAACAAGGTGCAGTAACAATAAATAGACGAGATTTATTAACCAGTCCGATTTCTGATGCCAGATTTTTATGGAAAGGGAAAAAAGTTACTCAACTAATTAATTTAGTGGACATAAAAGATATTCCCGCAGAAATTACAGAAAAATTGGATGCCATTTACGAAATATTGAAATAGAAGATGCCCCATTGTCGAGAAAAAAGTATATTATAGTAAAGAAAAAAGGCTAAGAATACACCTTTTTGCGAATATTTGTCTATCAATGATGGTGATTCATATTCAGCAAAATCATATATTTGCACTTGATTTTTAAACTTAATAAAAACAGAAATACTATGGCCGAAAAATTCGGAAAAACGTGGTGGGGCGAGCATTGGTTGCGCTCGCTGGAGAACGTGGATTACGATAATCGCCTGCCGCGAGGAGCTTCTTATGCACGAAGCGGCCATGTGGAGAGTATAGGAATAAAAAATAACCAAATAGCGGCCAAGGTATCAGGAAGCCGTCCGAGACCATATAAAGTCGCGATTATTGTACCGCCTTTTTTCGATGAACAGATTGAACGGTTGATGGATAAAATCATCGAACAACCTGCTCTCATTTCCAAGCTGCTCAATCGTGAACTTGACCCTGCCCTGCTGGATATTGCCGAATCAGTTGGCTTGAAAGTGTTCCCCAAACAATGGACGGATTTTAAGATGCAATGCTCGTGTCCCGATTGGGCAGTGCCCTGCAAACATTTAGCATCGGTCATATACATGCTGAGCCGCGAAATCGACAACAATCCCTTTTTGGTTTTTGGCATCCACAACGTTAATTTGATGGACGAATTGAAAAAACGCGGCATTTTTATTGCCGACCGGCAGAAAACTGAAATTCCTACACTCGAAAGCCTGCTGAAACTACAGCTCTCTCCCAAGCCCGCCTCAAAAGGGAAAGGAGATGCTCCCTCTCCTCAGGGAAGGGCTGGGGAGGGGCGTCAGAGTTTGGACTTTTCGCAGCTCCAAAATATTTCCGAGGCCTTGATACAACTTTTGCCCGATGCTCCACCTTTTTATCCTTCGGGCAATTTCCGCGAAAAATATGCCGATCAACTAATTCGTATAGCCAAAGAGGCCACGCGTATTCTCTCCAAAAGATTGGATTTTACAGCTATTTTCCCTCTTTCCGACAATCAATTATTAACCAACCGCTCTACGCTGAATTTAACACTTGACAACAATAACCAACTGCACATCAATGGCGAAAACCATAACATTGAGGATTTAAACAAACTGATTCCCGCTCTTTTCGTCTTGAATCCCGACCACTTACCCGACTTGGAGCCAAATGTGGTGGCGTTTTACAAAATTTTGCTCACATCTTTGCACTTACTGGCAAACGGAATGGTGATTCCGCAAATTGTTCAGTTGGAAAACAAACGCTTCATCATACGCTGGTTGCCGGCAAGCATGGATAACCGCGTGAAAACGATTGTCGAAAAGCTCTCCGAAATACTGCCCGGCAAGTTGTTGCTTACGAAGAAAATCGTGCGGAAAAATGAGCAGTTGGCAGCGGTAGAAAATCAAACAATCGAACTATTATCGTTGTTTATCGGCAATATACTAGCCCGTCTATCCCGATCGTCGAACAACGACTTATTCGAGGATCTATTTTTTAAAAATACCTCTTATGCTTTTGCCGGTGTGGGCGAAAATGCATTGAGTGGAGGTATAAAAGTATGGTTGGACAGATATTACCTGACTGCCGAAACCTACAAGCCGGTGATTACAGTCTCGGAACTACCCGATGAACAATTTGACGTGCAGATCAGCGTTGAAGATACTTCCGCTCCCGACCAGCTGCCCATCCCGCTGGAAAATATCCTGAAACAGAAGCAATACGAAAAGCAACGGTTTAAAATTTTACAGGGCGTATCATTGTTAACGCCGTTTATCCGTGGCTTGGACGCACATATCAATTTGGGCGGAAACACCCCTGTTCGCTTTGACAATAGCGAGTTTGCCCCTTTCCTGATGGAGGCGCTTCCGGCAGTACGTTTGCTCGACATCAAGATTTTACTACCCAAATCTTTGCAGGAATTGTTGCGCCCAAAAGTATCGGTGAAGCTAAAACGAACATCCGAAAGTCAGGGATTTGTACGTTTGGACGATTTATTGTCATTCGATTGGCAAGTAGCTGTCGGCGACAAAGTGATTTCGCCCGAAGAATTTAACAAATTGATGAAAAATGCCTCCCGGCTCTTCAAGTTCAAGGAAAACTACATTTATGTAAGCAATGCCGACATTGAGAAGTTGAACAAAGCTTTTTCGAGCAGTAAACCGCTCAATTCCTATCAATTACTGCAAACAGCATTGGCCGAAGAATACGAAGGAGCGCCCATTATACTTAGTGATGAAGTGCGCGATTTGATTAACGAACTGACCTCTAACGAGGACATTCCGCTTCCACAAGGTTTGAAGGCCCAGCTTCGCCCGTATCAACAGCGCGGTTTTTCGTGGATGTACCGCAACAGCCGTATCGGTTTCGGAAGCGTTATTGCCGACGATATGGGGTTGGGAAAAACATTGCAGGTTATTTCTATCCTGTTGAAATTCAAGGAAGAAAATGCTATTAATAAGAAACACAAGGCATTGGTGGTTGTGCCTACCGGCTTGTTAACCAATTGGCAGGCAGAGATTGGAAAATTTGCGCCATCGCTTTCGGCACATATCTATCATGGAACAGCGCGCAATTTGAAACAGTTCGATACCGACATCATGCTCACAACCTACGGCGTGCTTCGGAGCGATTTCGACCTGCTGAAAAAGCAGAAATGGCAAGTAATGATTATTGACGAAGCGCAAAACATTAAAAATCACGACACGGCACAGTCGAAGGCCGTCAAAAGCATTCCGGCAAACATCCACATAGCGATGAGCGGTACCCCGGTCGAAAACCGCTTGACCGAATTTTGGTCAATCATGGATTACACCAATAAAGGGTATTTGGGCAATGTAAAATCGTTTAAAGAAGATTATGCAAATCCAATTCAAGTGTTTAACGATGAACAGATTGTGTCTAAATTCCGGAAAATAACCGCGCCATTTATGATGCGCCGGATGAAATCGGACAAATCCATCATTTCCGACCTGCCCGACAAAATCGAACAGAATCAGTTTGCGCAACTCAGTAAACAGCAAGCAGCTTTGTATGAAAAGACCATGGAAGCGGCCATGAAGGAAATCGAAGGCATTGAGGCTAGCGACAGCCAAACGCTGTTTAAACGGCAAGGTTTGGTATTGCAAATGATATTGGCCTTGAAGCAAATATGCAACCACCCCACGCAATTTCTGAAAAACGGACAATTTGAGGCTGCCCTCTCGGGAAAAACAGAATTGCTCTTTGAATTACTCGACAGCATCAACGAAAGTGGTGAAAAGGTGTTGATATTCACACAGTTTACCGAGATGGGAGAATTACTGGAACGCTTTATTACCGAACGTTTTGGCGAAAAACCGATGTTTTATCATGGCGGGTGCAGCATCAAACAGCGCGAAGAGATGGTCAACCGCTTTCAGAACGGTCGCGCCGACAAGATTTTTATACTCTCGCTCAAAGCTGCCGGAACCGGTTTGAACCTGACCGCCGCCTCGCACGTTATTCATTACGACTTGTGGTGGAATCCCGCCGTCGAAAATCAGGCTACCGACCGCGCCTACCGCATCGGGCAAAAGAAAAACGTGATGGTACACCGCATGATTTGTAAAAATACCTTTGAAGAACGAATAGACGAGATGATACAAAAGAAAAAACACCTGGCCGAAATGACGGTAGCCAGTGGCGAAAACTGGATTGGCAAGCTAAGCAACAGGGAGCTGAGGGAGATATTTGAGTGAAATAGAATCAGATTCCCCCATCAATAATTCATCCCAAATTGCCAAAGCGGGACGATGTTGCCGTACCCAAATTCGATGTCGTCTTTCAGTATATATGCTTTTTTCAGGCCTTGAATCTGCTTTTGTCCTTTGGTTTTTCCTCCGACTTCAAATGTCATGTCTTCTATTTGGAAATCGGATGCGGGGGAGGCTATCACATCAAAGTTTACGCGCATTTGATTGAAGAAAAATGTTTCCCGGATATTACCGGTATTGGACATGTCTTTTGCCAGATTATAGATAAGATTGGTGTTGTCCAAATAGATTCTATCGACTTTTCCAAGCCCACGAATACCGCCTGTGGCATCCCGCAATTGGGCTATCAGTCCGGCTTCCTCAATGTAGAGGCAATAGTCGGCTATGTTGTTGCGGCTGGCGCCCAGCATCACCGCCAAATTGCTAAAGTTTGGCTTGAAAGGTGTACTTTTAGAAATAATGGCCATCAATTGCTTCAACTTTCGTCCGGTAGAAACATTCATGTCGGCATACAGCGGGATGTCCGATTCAAATGTCTGATTAACTATTTGTTGCAGGCGTAAATCATATTCATCCTCTATTGCAAAGGGGTAATATCCTTTTTTCAAATAATCGGCAAAAAGCGGCAGCGGGCGCTCAACTCCGGGTATTTTTACTTTATGCGCCACAATGTCCTGCAAGCTGTAAACATCGGTAGATATGTGATTGCACTACGATAGTGAGATTTATTCTATTTTTTGCACTATCATAGTGCAATTTTCGCTAATTTTCCTCAAACGAAGCCCATTATTTGCCCCGAAATATAGGAGAGGCTTGTCTCAAAAGAACGCAAATTACGCAAATTACGCAGATTACACAAATTTACGCAAATAAACCACTATATATTTTTCTTATTTAATTGAATTGCAAGAATAAATAAATTGCGATAATTCGCGTAATCTGCGTAATTTGCGTTCAAAAATACGTTCGAGACAACCCCTACAGTAGTGAATAACAACATTGAATAACAGCTTTGCACAACAGCAGTATATAGTCTGACACCTGCCCGGTGAGTGAATAACAACATTGAATAACAGCTTTGCACAACGGCCCCAATAAATTAACAATAACTTGCCGAAATTTTATACCCTAAGCATTTAATTTATCAAATATATATGTATCTTTGCAGGATAAAATGATTTCGTTAAAATACGGTAAGCTTATCCCGTTCAGTACAATAAGGCTTGGCAGAAGAGGTAAATCGCTGTTTGAAACTGAAATCGTTTAGAGCTAATAAAAATTTTCTGACTTTTGGGAACTTCTGTTCTTCATTTTATGGATTGAATTGTGTTCCCCTTTAAAATTTAATTAATCATTAATTCGGTATCACGAGAGATACCTCAATTTTTTTTCACCATGAAAACAGTTAAATTTCTTTTTCTTTTTCTTTTTTTACTGTCGGCCACGACTCAGGTAAAAGCCGAGTTAGAACCGAAAGTTGTCGGCTCAATTGTCGAAAGAGCTCAGGTAAACCAATTTACCTCAGGTAACTATTGGGGGTACCAGTACTACTCAACCGCAATAAGATTCGACCTTTCGGCATCCGACATCAATAATCTGGCGCTGAAAATGAGTGTTTATGTCGAAAATTTTGACAATCCCACCGACCTCACACCCATAACATCAGCCGGATTCGACCAGATAGAATTTGCCAGCGACTACAATATTACCGGCAGCGTAAAATATTTGGTATGGAAAATAAAAGCGTTAAACCTTCAGCCCGGATGGCAAGATATTACTTTGCCTTTCCCAACAGGTAACAACGCCGGAATCGACTTGTCCAAAATCAATTTCTTCCGGTTTTGCCTCGCCCAAATCTTCGCCAACCCGGGTGCGTTTCAAATTCGCATAAAGGACGTGAAGGTGGTCGATCTTTCTCAAATGATTGAACCGTCCGTTACTCCTCCGGTAGAATGGGAAACCGATCATTTGGTAAGCGATGTTCCTTTCACCATGGAGGGTACTTATAGCGCCGGTGGATTTGCTGTCGGCAAGAAGTTGGAACCTGCTATTGATGCATCCAAACACAATCCCGCAAAATTGGCTCTTCAGATGGACATTGATGTGGACGATTTGGACACTCCCGGAGATATTTCGATTTTGAGCAAAATTACCGGACAAGTAGAACTGACAAGCGGTGGCGGTCCCGACCAGCAAGAACTCAGCTGGGGAATCACCTCGCTGAATTGGAAACCCGGAAAAAGCACCTACACCCTTTACCTTTCTTCGGCCTCTGCCTCAAGTGTTGCCGGTTCTCCTCCCTTCAATCCGGGCAATATCAATTATATCCGCTTATATGGCAATGGCGCTGCTTTTGCCAGTTACACCGGACATTTGAAGATAAAAGTGGACAACGTAAAAATTATCGACCTGACCAACGAAACAAAATTGCCGACCCTGTTCAGCGACGGAATGATTTTCCAACAAAACAAGGATATAAATGTATGGGGCTATTCTCAGGCAGGAAAACCAATCAAGGTTGAGTTCTATAAGAACGATATTAAAATTGACGAAAAAGAAACCGTAACAGCCGAAAGCGGTAAATGGACAACAACATTCGCCCCATTGGCAGGTAGTTACGACAAATATAAACTGGTAGTATTGGAAGACGGAGTCCTTAAACAAACCGTCAACGACATCCTGATTGGTGAAGTATGGTTGGCAGCCGGTCAATCCAATATGGCTTACGGCGTTTCGGGAACACCTGACGCAGCAGAAGTGATTGCCGCCGCAAACAACAACAATATTCGCTTCTTCCTCGAACCCACATGGCCAACATCAAGCACCGTAATGCCTTACGAACCGGTGAATGACATACCCGGCGCATACTGGGGAGCCGGAGATGACCCGGCACAAGTAGGGAAATTTTCGGCTGTTGCCTACCACATGGCGCTCAATCTGCAACCGGAGTTGAAAGTTCCTATCGGTATTATAAATGCCGCAATCGGAGGTTCTGTTATCGAAGCATGGCTCCCGAGAGAAGAAGTAGAAGCCGATGCAAATCTGGTTTTTCAACTGAAGAGAAAAGGTTTATACTTCAACGAAGAATGGTGGGCAGACGGAGGAACAACACTGACTTGTATCTATAACCAAAAAGTGGCTCCTCTTGCCGGATACAACATCAAGGGAACAATCTGGTATCAGGGCGAAAGCAACAGTGGACGCGCCGATATATACGGCCTTGAATTGGATGCAATGCAAAGAGGTTACGAAAGATTGTTTGGCTTCACCAACAATGATATGCCGTTTATCTTCTCACAGGTTTGTCCGTGGTTGACCGATTTGGCTAATCCGCAATTCCTGGGATATTTGGCCGAAACCATGACAGACGCATGGAAACTGCATGAAAGCAACACAGCCATGCTTCCGTTGTATGACCTCGATTTGACTTACGATACCGACCCCATCCATCCTATCAATAAAACACCTGTGGGTAAACGATTTGCAGTTGCCGCTAAAAACCTGGTTTATGGCGATGGACAAAAAGAATACACCGCACCTGTTTTCGAAAGCCTGAGTGTTGCCGACAACAAGGTAACCGTGAAATTCAGCCACGTAGGCGATGGTTTGCAAGGAATTGATGGAGCTACCGACATACATGGTTTTGCTATCAGCCGCAGTGATGGTGTTTATGTGAATGCCAAAGCAAAAATTGTTTCAAAAGACGAAGTAGAAGTTTGGAACGACCGGATTACCGACCCCGTAAACGTTACTTATGCTTTTGCAACTTTCAATACAAACTCCAACTTGGCCAATTCGACAGGAATTCCGGCTTCGCCATTCAGAACAAACAAAGCTGCCACCGGTCAAAAATATTTCAATGCACAGGATTGGACGTATGCCGATGCTGATGTTTGGGGCGGATACAACAATGGCACAAAAGATGTGATTGGATTTATGGAGACATGGAAAAAGGGAACTGTATCGGGTCAGACAGCTACTGTTAAGTGTAGTTACGACGAAGCGAATAAAACAGAAGGAAAAGCATCGCTGAAAGTAGATTATACACCCGATAAGCTCGGTATTGCTTCGGTAACCCCTGTTTTGACTAATTTAACGGTACTCAAACAATTCGATAACTTCAAAACAATTTCGGTTGACATATTGAACCCCGATGACAGAGATAAAGAGTTGGAATTATTCCTCAAAGGCTCAAGCGCTACTCTTTACAGAGCTCCGATTGCCGACCAGAAGGCGACAAGCAACCTGAATACCAAAGTGAAACTTAAAGCCGGCGCCGGATTTACTACATTCACTTTCGATATAAGCAGGTTTGTGGTTACCAACGGTAACGTTATCACTACTCAGTCAACTATAAACACTACATTGAAGTCGTTAACAAATTTGCAATTTACAATCAATGACACTCAAGCCGGAACAATTCAGCTCGACAACATCCTCTTCGGATTGGAAATGAAAGACGAATTGGGTATTGAGGGTGCAAAAAACGATAATTCGCAGATAAGTATTGGCCTTTTGAACCAAACAATTACGGTAAACAGCACGAACGAATTGATCAGGAAAATTGATGTTCTTGATTTGCAAGGAAGGGTAATCAGCTCAACCAGCCCCAATCAATCGTCTGTTGCGTTTAAAGCGCCAACACAAGACACCATTGTGATTGTGAAAGTACAAACCGCAAATGCTCAAAAAACCGAGAAATTAATCCTCAAATAAAAAGCAGGACTGTTTCATAAGCACGCAGGTAACGCAGATTATTATAATGATAATCTGCGTTATTTTTGTTTAAAAGGGAACAGAAAGGGGGGCAAACGCATGAAAAATTTAGTACTACTGTTACGAATGAGATTCCTCCCTAAGCCCCCCACCCCCCGTAGGGGGGATTTCAAAAGCCTCCCCTACGGGGAGGTTTGGAGGGGCTTCGCCGCCACGTCCTCATCCCTTAAACCACTAACAGGCGTGTCATTCCGACCAAAGGGAGGAATCTCCTGCTCATATCAGCAACTTTACCGAAAGGCATAAGCAGTAAAATTTTTCATGCGTTTGCCCTAGAACAGCAAGAACGCAAATTGCGCAGATTACACAAATTATATATTGTTTGAAATCAGTCAATTCATAAAATTATTTGCGTAAATTCGCATAATTTGCGCAATTTGCGTTCTTATATAGTTGCCTCAATAGTGCGTATGTAAAGACTGAGAGGTTCTGCAATGCACAGGGTTTTGCTCCATGCTCGGGAGATTGCGGGTCGGAGCCCGCAATGACAGCGACAGAAAAAAATCATCATCATATAACAAACTCCGTCCCATGCGGGACTAAACACAAAAAAACGCAAAACCCTATCGGCTATGCGTTTAAATATATCAGATAACTTGTAATGACTATTTTACTATCCGGTTGGTTTTTGTATCGGGAAAGATAACCCAGGGTTTGAAGGTCTTGGCTTCTTCAAAATCCAGAATGGCATACGAGATGATGATGATAACATCTCCGGGCTGTGCCTTGCGGGCTGCCGCTCCATTCATGCAGACCATTCCCGAACCGCGTTCGCCTTTTATAACATAGGTTTCCAGGCGTTCGCCGTTGTTATTATTCACGATATACACCTTTTCGCCTTCGATAATATTGGCGGCATCCATCAACTCCTCGTCAACGGTAATGCTCCCTATGTAGTGAAGGTTGGCTTCCGTTACAGTAACCCTGTGTATTTTTGATTTAAGAACTTCTATTTTCATATCTTTCTTAATTTCGATTGAAGTATGTTATGTTATCAATCAACCTTACATCTCCGCAAAAAACAGCAATGCATCCAACAGCATACTTAGTATCGCTCCAATTATCAATTGGTTGAAGCGTATGTCCATCCACAATATCGTAATATTCTACTTTCAAATCCTCTTCCTTGTTTATCGAAGAAGTTACCTCATCAATTGTTTCCCTCACACTCAACGAACCGGTATATGCCAGGCTTTTTTTCAGCGAGGCATATATTTTTGCCGCTGTTACTTTCTGTGCCGGAGACAGCCTTTCGTTGCGGCTACTCATCGCCAAACCGCTTTCGGCCCTCAATATCGGCATTCCTGTAATTGTAACAGGCAAATCCAACTGCTTCAGCATTTCGCGGATGATGGCCAACTGCTGAAAATCCTTTTCTCCAAAATAAGCCCTGTCGGGTTTCACAATATCGAACAATCGGCTAACCACTTGAGCCACACCGTTAAAATGACCAACACGATGCTCCCCTTCCATCACTTTATCCAGCAATCCGAAATCGAATTGACGGGTATCCGGCTCGGGATATATCTCTTTTTCGCTTGGTGCAAAAACTACATCCACGCCTGCTTCTCCCAACAACTGCGCATCACGCTCCAGTGTCCTCGGATATTTTTGGTAATCGTTCTTATCGTTAAACTGAGTGGGATTTACAAATATGCTTACCACGCAAACATCATTGTCTTCGAGGCATTTTTTCACAAGCGACAGATGTCCCTGGTGCAAAGCGCCCATAGTTGGAACAAAACCAATAGACTTCTTTGGCTGCGTTGACGAAAACAAAACATTCTGCAAATCGGCGACTGTGCGAACTAAAAGCATCTTATTTTTCTTTCAATAATCCTGCCGGACTAAATTTTCGGCAAAGGTAAACATTTTATATGAATTAAGAATTGATTTCTGTATTTTGTTCAGAGCAAACGCATGAAAAAAGTCCGAATAGACTAAGGCTGAAAGCCTTAGCCTTACAGCTATACCCTACAAGCAGGCTCTAACATTCCCTAGGGGCATGACCCGTCTCTACCCCCATCTCAACGCAAACGAAGAAATGTCGGCTGAATAACAAATCCAAGCCTGAGCCGGTGCCTGTACTGTTTATACGACAGCATATTTTCGCCATAACCGTTGTAATATTCCATAAACAGGTATTGGTTTTCGTGCTTAAACAGCCTGTACGAAAAATTTACCACCACATTGGTGTCGAAGAAATGCCCCGCCCTTTTTGTGAGTAAAAGACCTACTTTATATTTCTCCCTGTTTCTATATTCCATCGAAAATTGTCCCCAGCCTTTGTAGCTTACAATATCTCTGTTGTTGCCTCCATCGACCAATGGAATCCACAACTTCGCGCGTCCCGACCAGTGATCGTCTAATACGATAAGCGCTGTGGCGCTTATTTTGTTCCAGCTGCGCGAATCGTCCCCCGCCCGCCCGTTCGATTCGTGTTCGAGCTGAAAATCAATTGTACCCAGAAAACGGTTTTTATAGGCAAGCGCCTTACCCAGCCCGATTGTGGGATTGTAGTTAATATCGCCAAACGGAAACGATTCGCGGTAAATATCCCAATAGGCCAGTTGGGTATAGGTCAGGAAGAGGTATGTTTTCAGCGGAAGCACACTATTGGTCATGCGTTGCATAAAGCTTATCTGAAATTTCGCATCCGAATTGTAACGGGTAGGCTTCGTAAACAAACTGGTTCCCGTTACCACATAATTGTCTTTGTAGATGCCAAAAGATGGCAAATCATCATATACCTGAACAATACTGTCGGCATTGTTCAATGTTGGTACCGGCTTAAAAACAAGCGTAAAAACTTCTTCAGCCCGTTTTTTGATTTCACGCGACAACCGGATCGTGTCTTCCGGCAGAACGCCCTCAGCATCAACCCCCGAGTTCTGGGCAAAAATACCTGCCGTAAAGTAACAGCCGAACAGCAACAAAACAACTACTTTTTTCATATATATCTCAGAAACTGTTAAATCCTGGTCAATCTGGTCAAAACTTCGTATGCAACGGGACAAGTTTCGGCATTTTTTACCGTCAGTTTATAAATCTGGCTAAACTTTTTCCTGCCGGTATGAGGATATTCCCTGCACGCTTTTGGCCTGTATTCGTATATCGAACAATAATTATCGGGCAACAGGAACGGGCAAGGCATTGTTTTGAATACATAATCCTTGTCTTCGTCAATCCGCAAGTAGGTTTCAACTACCGCCGAGGGCTTCATTTTCAAGGCTTTCGACATGCGTTCTATGTCCTTGTCGTAAATTGCCGGGCCTAAAGTGCGGCAACAATTGGCACATTCAAGGCAGTCTATCGCCTCCGAAACTTCCTCGTGCAGGCCGTGCACAACAGCATCCGCTTTTTCCAGGCTGTTCTTATTTTTTTTATAATACAGTAAAAAATAAGGACGCGCTTTTTCTGCCAGAATTTTCAGGTTCTCATATTTCCCTTTCATCAGCGCGTGTTATTTCCCCTGCCAACGGAATCCTCATCCTTATCACAATGTCTTCTTTCGAATAATTATGGCCAATTAAAAACATCATCTTGGTAATGGCGGCTTCCACCGTGGTATCGAGGCCGCTTATCACTCCGGCTTTCAGCAATTCCCGTCCGGTTCCGTAGCGTTGCATCTCAACGGTTCCCATCGCACATTGAGTAACGTTGACGATGATAATTCCTCTTTTTACAGCCTCTTTTATCGCATCAATAAACCAGGGAGCCTGTGGCGCATTACCCGATCCGTAAGTTTCGAGGACAACGCCCCGAATGCCTTTTATCCCCAAAATCGTTTCAACTGTTTTCCGATCAATACCCGGAAATAATTTCAGGATAACAATGCGGGGATCCATGTAATAATGGAACTTTTCTTTCCTGTCGTTGATTGGCAAGATATACTTCCGGTCGTAGCAAATATGTATTCCCGACTTGGCCATATCGGGATAATTGTATGATTGGAAGGCATTAAAATTATCGGCATTCGCCTTAGTCGTGCGATTTCCCCTGAACAGATAGTTCTGAAAAAAGATGCAAACTTCGGGCGCTATCGGGTTGCCGGCAGCATCTTTATCGGCGGCTATTTCCATGGCGGTTATTAAATTTTCCTTGGCGTCAGTCCGCAATTTGCCTATGGGCAGTTGTGCGCCGGTCAGTATAACCGGTTTTTTCAGGTTCTCGAGCATAAAACTCAGCGCCGAAGCCGTAAAAGCCATCGTATCGGTTCCGTGCAGAATAACGAAGCCATCGTGTGTATGGTAATTATCCTCAATGATTTTCACCAGTTTCTGCCAATGCACGGGCGATACGTCCGACGAGTCGATAACCGGGTCGAAAACAAGCGTATCAACGGAAAATTTCAGGCGTTGAAGTTCGGGCAAATGGCTGGTGAGATGCGAAAAGTTGAATGTTTCGAGACAACCGGTTTCGCTATTTTCAATCATGCCGATTGTTCCGCCGGTATATATCAACAATATATTTGCATTCGCATCTATCATAACCCCAAGTAGCCCTCTCCCGTTAGAAAAACTTTTTCACAAAAGTATATAGATTATGTGAGAAATGAGGAATGAAAAGGGAAAAATATTACCCCCTCCAAGCTCCCCCGAAGGAGGAGGCTTTAAAGTGAAACTGCTTCAAAAGTCTTTTTCTGAGTTTGTCATTGCAGGCTCCGACCCACAATCTCCTAACAGTCAGATAATGTTATTGGGAGATTCCGTGTCAAGCACAGAATGACAGCCGTTTTTAGTAGAATATATGTGCTTTCATATTTGAAAATATTATCTTATCTTTGGCTATGAATAGCGCCTAAATTATGGAATTAGCGGACATAAATATATATCGTATGACACATATTGAGAATATTCCTCATATTCTCCAATATGGCATTACTCATAAAAATTCACTTAATGCTAATTCTGATTACATAACTATCGGCGATAAAAGTTTAATTGATACTAGAAGCGCCAAGCAAATACATATAGAAGAAGGGGAAACAATTATTCTAGGCAATTTTATCCCTTTCTATTTTGGAATTAGAATGCCAATGCTCTTCTACGTTATGCAACATGGTGGAAATTTTGTTGAAAAAGCCACTCCTGCTGAAGATATTGTTTACTTAGTTTGTGCAATAAGAAAAATTATAGACTCAGATAAAACATATTTTTTTTCTGATGGACATGCAACAGATAGCCTTACAACATTCTATGACAAAAGCAAAGTAAGGGAATTACCCAATATAATAGATTGGGATGCGATTAAAGCTCGTTATTGGTCGGGAAATGAAAATTTAATTCTCAAATGTAAAAAGCAAGCAGAATTTTTAGTACAGGAGGATTTACCTCCCGATTATATTATTGGATTTGTGTGCTATAATGAGGAAACAAAAGAGAAATTAATGACAATGGGCATTGTAAATGAAAAGATAAGAATAAGAAATCAAGCTTATTACTAAAATAATTGGATATGATACAGTATATTACAGGAGATATTATGGAAAGTCATGCACAAGCATTGGTTAATACTGTCAATACCATGGGAGTGATGGGCAAAGGCATTGCTTTGCAATTTAAGAAAGCATATCCTAATAATTTCAAAGCCTATAATGAAGCGTGTAAAAGAAACGAAATCTCGGTGGGAAAACTATTTGTTACACATGACAGCAATTTAAGTTCAGGTGATAAAATCATTGTCAATTTTCCAACAAAAAAGGATTGGCGAAAGCCATCGGAATATAGTTTTATCGAAGAAGGGCTCAACGATTTTATCAGAATATTAGAAGTAAATCGGATAAAAAGTGTAGCTATTCCGCCGCTTGGGGCTGGAAATGGCGGTTTGGAATGGGAAAAAGTGAAGAAAATTATTGAACAAAAATTGGGACAACTTGATATTGAAATTTATGTTTATGAACCAACAATTCAAATTAAGGAATATTTGAAAAAAGAGCGAGTTAAACTCACTGATGCTAGAGCATTATTGCTATACGTCCTTTACGATTTAGTACGAAATGGCGAATATGTTTCAGAATTTTCCAGTGAGAAAGTTTGCTATTTCCTACAAAAATTTGGTGGCGAAAAATATTTAAAGCTCAAATTTGAACCTAATTTTTATGGCCCTTATTCGGGTAAAGTGCGGTATATATTAAATGTTTTGAACGGAAGTTATATAATGGGTTATAGCGATATGAATAAAAAACCGTTTGACCCATTGACAGTTGTTGCAGATGGATATGAGACTGTTAGAAATCATGTTGAAAATACAAAAGAACTTTTTTCTATTGCCAATACTACAACGAATTTTTTAAATGGTTTTTATTCTGATTTTGCACTTGAACTTTTATCCTCTGTTGGGTATATAATTGACCAGAATAAAACATTCGACCCGCAAATTATAGACCAAAAGTTAGGTGAATGGAACGATAGAAAACGTAGCTTATTTTCAAATCTCAAATACATTGATTTATCGGTTAGTCATATTCAAGAATACAAACAGAGAATGCAAAATAACATCTAAGGCTGCCTCCACTTAAATTGAGACAGCCCTATTTTGAACTTTGAAACCTATTTCAATCTATCCAAAACACTCTCCGCCACCGTAAAGGCTGTGCCGTGCCTTATGCCTTTGGGCAAGGAGACCGAATCCGACACATCTTCCCAATTAATCATATCCTTCGAGCGGATGGCTCCATATACGTGGTTGCGGTATTTATCGAAATAAACATATACATATTCGCCTACTTGCAAGGGTGTTGGCCCTTCTGCCCAATAATCGCCGGTGATAGGTTTTGATACCCTTACCGGAAAATTGTATGGTTTATTGTTTGAGGTAATCCGTATGTTTTTTTCGGGCGGATTGGAGTTTTCATTTTTCACAAACAGATAATAGGTATTCCCCTTTTGCAAAATAGCGCCGTCAATCACGCTGAAATCGGGGTCGAAGAACACCTTTGTTTCGCTGAAGGTTTTAAAATCCTTTGTCGTTACATAAAACTGCCGGTGATTCAAGCCTTTTTCACTGTCCGAAACCGGCACCTCTTTGAAATATCCGGGGACTGTTGACGACCAGAAAATATAAAAGGTTTTGTCGGCTTTATCGTAGAACAGTTCGGGAGCCCAGGTATTTTTGGCGCCCTCGAATTTTTCCATCAGCGGAATATTTTTTTGCTCCGACCAGTTTTTCAAATCTTTCGACGAGGCATAGCCTATCCCCTGATCCCACCAGCCGCTTGTCCACACCATGTGAAAAACGCCTTCTTCGTCCTGAACAATGCTGGGGTCGCGCATCAACTTATCCTTGCCCACTTCCGGCTTCAGAAAAGACGAATCATTGTTCAAGGCCGTCCAGTTCAGGCCATCGTAGCTGTATGCCAAGTGTAAGCCATCGGCGCTGCCACCCTTGAAATAAGAGAATAAATAGACTTGCTTTGTTTCCCCTAATTCATTCTTCTTCTGCGCCTTGGTTTGGCACGAGCAGAGGAGCGCCAATACAAAAAATAGACTTATCAACTGTTTCATATCTTTTCCCATTTGTCTGAATTATTATTGAATTTCGATTGTAACAAGCGATTTTGCCGGTAGTTTCAATGTCAGTTTATTGTTCCTGAATGTAGCGTCCTTAAAATCGACTAACTTCACAACTTCCTTATTTTCAAAGGTATTGTGTGAATCGGTTTGGGGAGCTGTGATTATGTTACCCGCGAGCAACTTTCCGTTTTGTATGCCCCTCACATCGCACGAAACTTCTATGGCATTTTCGGGGTCGATGTTCACAAACGACAGGTGTATTTTATTGTTGGCATCCTTCGAGGCCGACACCGAAACGGCATCTATCTTTTTGCCTTTGTGCTCATAAAGCGGCGCATTCAATTGCACGGGCAGCATGGTTGCATCCTGATGCACTTTGTACATATCGAAAACATGATAGGTGGGGGTCAGCAGCATCTCATCGCCCTCGGTAAGGAACAATGCCTGCAAAACGTTGACCAGCTGAGCAATATTAGCCACCCTCACCCGGTCGCAATGCTTGTGAAAAATATTCAGAATGGTTCCTGCGAGCAAAGCATCCCGCAATGTATTTTGCTGATACAAAAAGCCCGGATTGGTTCCTTTCTCCACATTGTACCAGGCGCCCCATTCATCCACCACCAAGGCAACCCGTTTGTTAGGGTCGTAAATATCCATAATGGCCGAATGGCGTTTTACCAAATTATCCATCTGGTATCCGTTTGCCAACAGCGAAAAGTAATCGTCGGCGCTAAAGCCTGTCGCTTCGCCCTTGTTGTTCCACGAATAAGTCAGTGTGTAGTTATGAAGCGAGATGCCGCCCATCATGTTATTCGGAATGTTTTTCATCGCGGTAGTCATCCAGTTGTAATCGTCCACATTGGGGCCGCCTGCTATCCTGTACAGCTTATTGTCGCCGTAATTGCGGCAGTAGGTTGCATAACGGCGGAAGTTTTCGGCATAGCCTTCGGGGGTCATATTACCGCCGCATCCCCAGTTTTCGTTACCAACGCCCCACAATTTCACTTTCCAGGGCTTTTCGCGTCCATTCTTTTTCCGAAGGTTCGACATCGGACTTTCGCCGTCGAAAGTGATGTACTCCACCCATTTCGACATTTCTTCCACCGTGCCGCTACCCATATTTCCACAGATATAGGGCTCAGTACCCAATTCCTCGCACAAATTCAGGAACTCGTGGGTGCCAAAACTATTGTCCTCTACCACTCCGCCCCAATGCGTATTAACCATTTTCGGACGTTCAGCCCTCTGGCCTATGCCGTCCATCCAGTGGTATTCATCGGCAAAACAGCCTCCCGGCCACCGGAGATTGGGTATTTTGATGTGCTTCAAGGCGTCAATAATGTCTTTACGCACGCCATTCACATTCGGTATATGGGACTCTTCGCCGACCCACAGCCCGCCATAAATACAATGGCCCAGGTGTTCGGAAAAATGCCCGTAAACATTTTTATCTATTTTGTATGTCCCCTGATCGACATTCACTACGGCATCCACCTTTTTCTGCGAAAAAGCAAAAATACTGACAATAAACGATAAATTTAAGATGATTAGTTTTTTCATGCTATTTACAATTTTAAGATTTCAACAAACTGATTCACAATACAATAAAAAAGACATATTCCCCCACGAGAATAAGTGTACATTTATACACTTACAAACATAAGAAATATATCTTATTCTTCCTAATATTTGTGGATTTTTTCGCGAATTACCCAATTTGTGGGATGGTAAATTCCGAACGCAAATTACGCAGATTACGCAAATAATTTTATGAATTGACTGATTTCAAACAATATATAATCTGCGTAATTTGCGTTCTTATATACTGTGTGCTATTTATAGGTCATCTCCTCAAAAACCCTCAAACTCAAGCACCTGCACCATTTGCGGGTCGGTATTTGTTATGCCTTCCGAATCGGCTTGATTTACATGTTGAACATAGACGTGCAGCAGGCCTTGATTTTTCCATAACTCGGTATCGAAACTGGGTTCCCACGAGCCTACCGGAAAATCGGTCAGGTCTTTGATTTGCCAGTTGTTTTTCTTTATATTGTTGCAAATGGCAATGGATACTTTTTCCGACCGTTCTTCATCCCTGAACAACAAGCCCAATGTTACTTTCTTTCCTTTTATTTTGGCAACAACCTGCGGACGCGAAATGGGTGTGCGCTTGGTTCCGTATCCACTAATCGAAAACGGCAATGTGCGGAAATTCAGGTTTGATGTTTGCCACTTCTTTCCATCATGATAAACAATGTGGTATTGAGGAACGGTGGAATCCTTTTCTTTCCAATAGGTGGCAATGTAGGGATTGCCGGCCTTGTCCGCCGTCATGGATGTTTGATTGATTAAATCGCTGTTCTGTGGAATAATACAGGCATATTCGGCGGTCTCTGCCGTAACAGGAAGGTCGTACTTAACTCCTTTCGTGTTTTCCCAGGTCTTGCCGCCATCGGTCGAACGGGCGTAGCACATATCGTGATTGGTCGCCACATCGCCTGTTTCGCGCCAAACCCATGACAAATGGAGGACGCCTTTACCATCCAAACAGGCTTGCCAATAAGCATTCCGCTGACCTTGTCCGCCAATCAGATTTTCGTGCAGTTGCTGCCATGTTTTTGTCTTCAAATCGTAGCGGTTCAGCGCCAGATTTCCTTGCCCCGACTGGCCGTCGCGATAGATAAAAATCAAGTCTCCGTTTGGCATCCGGTAAAACTCGGGGTAGGTAACTTTTCCTTCTTTTTTGCCGGTCATGCTTTCCTTATCGCCCAATTGCAGCGAAAGAGGAGCGATACCCTTTGCATACCTCAACGGATGCCCGTGATGATCCCACGAAACATGCAGATAGCCGTCGCCGTCCGTCATGATATTAATGCCATTATGGGCATCTTTCACATTCCCTTTGTATTGCGTTTTGTTGATTTGCCATTGTGTTTCGCCTAACTTCCGCTTGGCCAGCGTCATAAAGCCATCGTTGTCGTAATAGGCCACGAATTGCGTATCGCCGTGGCTAACGATAGAGTTCTTCCTGAAAACAGTCGCATTGACCGAATTATTAGACCAAGCCTCAGCCACAGGAATCAAACGCTGCGATTCAACGGCTTGTGGCAACAAAAAAGCTAAAATAGCTAACAAATTTACGAATTTCATATTACTTACGAGTTTTAGTTTAGGCGTAGGGGGCTGTCTAAAAAGTCTGTCATCCTGTGCTTGACACGGGATCTCCTGAGTAAATGTGCAATGATTGTCAGGAGATTGCGGGTCTTAGCCCGCAATGACAAGCTTTCTTTTTTCGCTTCGCGCCAATTGGCACATTATTCACATTATTATTATTGGCACATTATTATTCATTATTTAGGCGAAATAGCCTCAAATCCCTTAACACCTTCCTTGAAGATATACGGCGCAACACCCTCTTCCACTTTGGCTTTGTAGTTGAACAGGTGCACGTCCGTTGCATCTTTCAACCAGACGGACGAGCGATAGTCGGGTTTTGCAAAGCTAATCTGAATATTATTCAGCTCAACATTCCGTGCATGGCGAATAAAAAAGCCCGAAGCCGGAATTGTTCCGAACATCCAGGGTTCGGGATACAGGTTTTCGCTTTCGGGAGGGTCGAGCTTCCCGTCTTCTCTGGTATATCCACCGGCAAACAGTATGCGGATATTGTTCAGGGTAACATCCTCGATGTATTGGTCGGGAATTCCGCTGATAATGCACGAATAGCGCGAATCGGCATTATACACATTCACATTGCTGATTGTTATCCGGCGCATCTTTCCGGCAGGCGTACCTTTCGGGCTGCGCATACGAGCGCCCAGACGCAAGAATATCGGTGCATTCACTATATCGCGCATGGTGATGTTATCTATCACAACATCTTCGAGAAAACCGCCGTCAACGGTTTCCAAGGCCAATCCGCGACAACGCTCGAACACGCAATTCGAGATGGTTATATTTCGGAATCCCCCACTCGATTCGGTTCCCATTTTTATCCGGCCTGTTACAAATCCCTGGTCGGGGGCCTGTGGCTCATAGCGTTCAAACGTTCCGGCCAAAACGCTGCCTTTATCGTAACCGCTCACAAAACAGTTTGTAATGGTTACATTTTCCGTATCGCGAAAGAAACCCAGCCCATAACTGCTTTTCAAAACAATGGCATCATCCCAGGGAGCATTCACCGAACAATCGGAGATGCGGACATTGCGGCAACAATCTATATCGAAGCCGTCGCGGTTGGTATCTATCCACAGGTTGTGCAATGTCATATTATCGACACCTGTCGCCAACAAGGCAAAGTGTCCGCCGTTTACCATTTGTATATCCTTAATTGTTACGCTTTTACACAGTTTAAGGCTGATAGCCTTATTCCCTACTCCGGGCAAACGGCTCTCTTCGCGCGTCAATCCGCGTCCATCAATCCGGCCTTGTCCGCTTATTGTAATATTTTCGAGGCCAATGCCCCAGATAAGACTGTTCTTCCAGTGGCTGTGCCCGAAATCCTGAAACATGTTGTGCTCGTTGTCTTCGGCCAAATCGTATCCGCCGTCCTTATCGGGATAAGCGGCAAGAATTGTGCTGCCGGCATCCAGATACAGGTTGATATTGCTTTGCAGGCGTATCGAGTAGCTGAGGTAGGTTCCGGCAGGAAACACAATTGTGCCGCCGCCATTCTTCACAGCCTCCTCTATGGCCTTGTTTATAAACGGCGAATCAATTTGCTTGCCATCGCCTTTCGCCCCATAATCTTTCACATTGTAGGTAAATGCCATCATGTGTACAAAGCTAAACAAAAGAACGACTAATAGTGTATTTTTTTTCATGATATAGTTGATATTATATGAATTATTCCATTATTTCGGACTGTTACGCGTGCTGAAAACCTTGTAAAGTTCAGCCGCAATAACCAAATGTCCCAAATCGTTGGGGTGAAGTGTATCGCCCGGCAAAAAACAATCGTTTCGTCCTGCCAGGGGAGTATATAAATCAATGAGTTTATACTTTTTCTTTTTGGCCACCTCTTTCAGTATGGGTATAATCTCTTTTTGCAAAACATCCGGTTGATGCGCCCACTTCCTGCTGGGAAGTATGGGTATCGGCAGGCACAAGTAAATTTGAGGCTTCGATTCCAGCTTTTCAAACTCTTCGCACAAGGCAATAACATCCTGCCTGAAATTCTTGGCATAATTGTCCGTGTTCCACACGCGGGGTTGAGAATCGTTCGTACCCAGTTTAATGGTTACAATATCGGGCTGAAATTCTTTGGCGGCGGTGTATTTATCGGTCTTGTCGTAAGCCTTGTAGGTATTGCGGGAAGCCGTAGCGCCACTCACGCCAAAATTCTGTATGTCGAATTTTTCGCCCATCAATTGCGAGAAGATGCCTACATATCCTTTTTTTACCCGGTCGCTTGCGCCCACACCGGCTGTAATACTGTTGCCGACACAGGCTATTTTAAGCGGTTTATCCTGTGCGTTGGCAGCAACAACAAAAACCAATAAAAAACAGAGAGCAATGTATATTTGCTTTTTCATAGAATTAGTTTATCTGACAGGTTATTTTTTTTCGGGAGGCATCAAGCGGAAGGTTCTTAGCAACGAGGCATCGCCATACATGGTATGGTGGCGCGACAAGTTCCAAAAGCCATTCTTCTCTTTCCCCTGGTTGTTATCGTAGTCGATGACTGCCCAGCAAAGGCCAATCAATTTGTTTTCGTACAATTCGGACACAACCGAATATCTTGGGCCTTTGGGCGAGGCATAGTCAAAAGGCGTGATATAGAATTCCATGCGGAGTTTTCCGTTCGCCCCTTCCTTGAAATTGTAATTGTAGGCAAACTTCGAGTAAGGATTGCCTTTCAGCCATTCCTGCGGGCCCCAGTACATGCACCAATCGTCTTTTTTGGGTGGCGTATAAATGTGGTAATTCTGCGCTTGCCTGCCGTGAAAGAGGTTCCAGGCTTCCTCTTTGCTTACATCCTTATGCGGGTAAAATTTATCAATAAACACCCCACCCGACCGGTCGCCGTCCACTACCACTTCAAATATATCCACCATCAGGTCGTTTCGTGTAAACGACCAGTAATCGTCGTATGCTTCGTAATAGAAGTAAAGACGGCTGAGGCCTTTCACCCAACCCACTTTCACACGTATGTCCAAGTTCGATTTGTCCGGTTTTTTGTGTTTCCCTTCATCTTCCGTCATTTCATTTATGCCTATTTCGTACGATGCCGGAACAATATTCCAATCATTGAACTTTCCGTCTATCACGGGAACTTTATCTCCGGGGAAACAAAAAATGCGGAATATAGCCGTATCCGATTGAGCGCACAAATCCGGTACGAGTAAACAAGCAAAAAGAATAGCCGGTGCAAATATTTTCTTTTTCATTTTTTATATTAATAGATGTGCGTAAAGTATTTAGAGTGATTGTCCAGCCGGATTTGCAATCCGGCTGTAAGGAATATAAGGATTTATAATCCGACTAAAAAACAACTTTATGTCTAATTTAGTGGTTATAAATTTCTTTCGGATTATAAATCCTTATATTCTATACGATTGGATTATAAATCCAATCGGACGAAAGGACGAAAGAACTTTAAACTACATTCTTATTTCTTCCACTCTGCTTCAAACAGCGAAGATAGCATATAATATTTATAATCGGAATTCCGGCTTTGTTTATAAATGCAAAAATATTCCTTTTGGGCCTTACTGAGTGGCACAAGAGCCGTCAACACGGGTGCGTCCGTATCTTTTCCCGACCCGAACAACGCCAAGGGACTATCTTGTACGCGGGCATCCGCCAACCTTATCTCGGATGTTAGAGGCATAACGCCCTGAATCGTTCTTAAACGCATACTTTCGCCGTAATACAAGGTGAAAGAAGTGTGCTCCAAGCTAAATACATTGTACTTGCAATAGAGGGGATTCAGCGAAGGGGTTTCGGTATCGGTCAGCGCCTTTCCGTATGCTCCGCCATAAGACCAAAACAGACTTGCCTTTTCGGGCAAGTTGCTGTTATCCAATTCTATAACTACCCCATTTGTATTACTTAACGAAACAAGACTAAAAACCAGTTCGCCCTTTTTAAGCAAGGGGTCGGAAACGGTGTAGGTAATTTTGTTGCCGGTTTGCTTGAGCTCTTTTTTCTCAAAGTCGCCAATCCATTTACTTTCTCCGTCAACTACCAAGCCAAATTTCAGGTTACCAGCCATTTCGGGCAAATTGAATGCCAATTCGGGGTGGTCGGCAGCCTGTATTTTTGCATCTCTCAGCCCTGTCAGCCGACGCAAAAACTGCGTTTCGGCATAGGCGCCATTCAGTGGAATCTCCACATTTTTACTGTGCTGAATATCCACTTCCGAATTGTCTTTAATCCTGACCCGGATGTTCTTCACCGACCAATCGGCGGCATAGGCTACCCTTCCGGCTCTTTCGGCCCGAACGTTCAGGTTCTCGAAGAAGAAGTTTTTCAGGATGGACGTTTCGCTTCCCGTAGCGCTTACAAAACGATTGGCCTGCTTTATATTAAAATCCGACAAATAAATATTGTTAAAGTGGGGCGTTCCGGCTTCGGGCGAAACCCGTTCCAACATTTTCACCCAATGCGCGGGCAAAACCTTGCCTTCATATTCTTTCGGCAAAGTGGAATAGCTGTATGCGGGATTCCAGTTGGTGGTGGCTTCAAAAGCTATTCCCACATTTTCCATTTCAATGTCTTTCACATAGATGTGCTCTACTGTTCCACCGCGGTTCATCGCCGATTTCAGACGAATACCTACGCCTGTGCCTTTGGCTTTAAGTCCATAAGCCAACACATAACGGATACCGCCCGACGTTTCGCTGCCACAGGTAAAAAGTCCGCCGCCGGCTCTCGAAATACAGTTACGAATCACGATATACTCGGTGGGTCTGTTCACACGCAAACCATCCGCATCGCGACCGGCTTTCAGGCAAAAATTATCATCGTTGCAATCTATATCGCAGTTTTCGACCAGAATGCGAGATGAAGAATCTATGTCGATGCCATCGGTACTGGGGCCATGTCCGCCCAGGTTGTTTTGCACCACAATGCCGTCAACAGTACAGTAAGAGGAGTAAAGTACCTGCACCGTCCAAAATCCGGCCTGCTGAAAAGTTATTCCTTTGAGCGTAATATCCGACGAGCGGGAGATGAGCAGCGTGCGGGGGCGTTCGCAATCGTAATCAACTATCCAGCGCAGGCCTCTGCTATTGTAATCCCTGGCCATTGTGCGGTACTTTTCCCAGAACACTTTGCCTTGCGCATGTACAATACCATCGCCGCTAATCAGCACATTTTTCTGGTCAAGTACATTTATCAAAGCCGAAGGCCAGCGCATTTCTACTCCGGCAACACGCGTATCTATTGTTGGATAATCCTTCAAATCCTGACTGCCCAAAAGCGTAGTTCCTTTTGGTATCTGGAAATGTACGCCTTCCTTCAAATAAATTGATCCGGTGAGGTAACTTCCCCTGTCGAAGGTTACAATTCCGCCTCCGTTTCCGGCACAGGCATCAATTGCTTTTTGTATGGCGGCAGTATTCATTGTTAGTCCATCGGCAACCGCGCCATAATTGGATACAAGGTATTGTCTGGTTTTATCCGGCGTCTTTCTGGCGCCAACATCCTCCGCCCATTTCAAATCGGAGATATTGAATGCTTGAGCCTGAAAACCGGTAAATAACACGCCGATTAAGCAGATTAATGCATAAACTGTTCCTCGCTTCATCTTGCTGTAAATTATTTCTTTTTATTCAATTTCAATATTTCCACGCCTGTATCTATGATTAGTCCAAGGCCGTGTTTTTCGTTATCGCCAACCGGACGGGTAAAGTAGAACGGCAGGTCATCGGAGATACCGGTTCCTACACATACATTGCTAAACTTTCCTTCTTTTGTTATCTGGGTCGTTTTCAAGGCTCTCCATCCGGCTTGTGCTATGCGGGCGTAGGCCGGGTCAATCCATCCCTTATTCACCCCTTTTGCAATGCCATACACATACATCGCCGTTACCGACGACTCGTCGTACGAATCGGATTTGTCCAGTAACTGGTTCCACATTCCGTTCTCGTTTTGGTAGCGGGAAGCGCCCACAATCTGCTTTTCGAGTAGCGTTACCAGTTCGGCGCGCCGCGGGTGATTCGCCGGCATCACATCCAGCAAACGTACAAGCGACACCATTATCCATCCGTTGGCACGACCCCAGAAAGCAACACCGTTCCGTTTCAAGTCGGTATAATAGCAGTGGTAGAACAACTGCTTTTCGGGGCGCCACAAATAGTTGCCTATGTTTATAATCTGTTTGGCGCCTTCGTCAAAATACTTGGCCTCGCCGGTCAGTTTTCCCATCTGAGACAAAAAAGAAACGCTCATATACACATCATCGGCCCACACGGTATTTTTTCGGGGAAAAGTGCGGCAGAGTGTGCCGTCGTCTAAACGGGTTTGTCCCTTCATGATGTGGTTGGCGGCATTATCAATGTATTGCTTATACTCGGGCCTGGCATCCAATTGATATACTTCTATAACGGCCGAACCCATCGCACCGCAATCGTCCAGTTCTTTCATGTTCCAAAGCTGACCGAAAGGCCATGTCCAATGTTTGCGGTCGTTGCGGAAAGTATTTTTAAAATATTCGTAGTTCGCAAAGCCAAAAGCGACGTGATTTTTTGCATAATCAATGTATTTGGGTTCGTTCAGGTATTTTCCCAAATCCACCATGCTCATATCCAGTACCCCATTCGAATAATGCCATTCGGTCAGTGGGCTTTTGAACTTCACATCTTCTCCTTTCGGAATTTCGTTTGTACTACTGTATGTAGCGCCCGTTTTTACACCTACAAATTGTGTTACAGGTTCCTTTAAAATATTATCCGCCACAGCTCTTATGGCCTCCTCATCCGAGCGCTGCTGTGCAAAAACAGAGCAAGCAGCAACCGATAAAAGACCTATAACCAATGATTTTCTGTTCATACGTTTCAATTTTTATACGTTTTATTTCTTGTTTATATTCATTCCCATCCGGTTTGTCCGATGACATAAACCGAGTTTGCGGGATATTGATTGTATCCATAGGTTGACCCTTCGCCATAAATTGTAGTTAATGCAAAAAACAACAACAGCGTAAATAAACAGCAAACTTTTTTCATCATTTCAAATTTCAAGTGTTTCAAGTGTTTGTTTCTTAGATGATTCCAAGTTTTGCTTATCGGGTCAATCCATGTGGAATACTTCTTGCAATGGAATAGATACGGGCGAATTATCGGGATTGGTATCCATAATATCCGCCATGTAGGCCCACCATTTGGCAACGATGGGGTTGGCGCCCAAATCCTGAGACGAACCCTCGCCACTCACCACCTGACAGGCATACAGCACATTGGTTTCCTTGTCCCAGAAAATGGTGTAATCCGACACACCGCTGTCTTTTAATAACTGTTTCAGTTCAGGCCATATAGCATTGTGCCTTTTAGCGTATTCAACCTCGCATCCGGGTTTCAGGTACATTTTAAATGCTTCTCTTCTCATAGTCATTTACATTTTATTTTTTCGAGAGATTGATGGCAACCGGTTTATCCCTGTCGCACACAATCGCTCCGTTTTTATATTCCAATTCGGCCACCTGTATCGAACTTCTCCGCGTTTCGTACGAATCATTCGCTCCGGCGCCTGCCGTCCGCCCGGGATGGGTGAAGTAAAAGATATAGGCTTTATCGCCCTTGACAACCACATCGGCATGAAGTCCGTTTGTGCCGTCATCCAAGCCTTTTCCGGGGTGTTCGAGTATGTTTTCGGGCTGACGTATCCATTCTTTCAGGTCGGTGGATGAGTAAACGCCCAGTCCCCGCCAGTTATCCACTACCATAAAAAACTTTTTCTGCCAGTAAAACACTTTCGGGCCTTCGCCTGCACGGTCGGCCACGGCTTTCCCTACATCTTCCCAGTTGTACAAATCTTTGCTCCGGGCATAATATATCGACTTGCTGTCTTTTTCGTTGTTGTAATACAAGTACCACCAACCGTCTTTTGTCCGAAACACGCTTGCATCTATCACCTTGTCCGAAGCCAATTTCAGCACGGCTTCAAACTTCCAGTCTATCAGGTTCTTACTTGTCAGATGAACAATATCGCGCGGATGCTTCCAGTCGGTAAATGTTCCGGGCACAACCGTCAGGTACATGTGATAGACCCCTTTATGTTCGATAACATCGGGCGCCCAAAAGGTATAGCCTTCCTGCCCGTAGTTGATAGCGGCATCGCAGCGGTATTTCCAGGTAGCGCCGCCATCTTCCGATTCGGCAATGCCTATCGGGGCGCCGTGTACCCAATCTACGCCGCTACTTTTTTCGATGTTGGCACGGCGGTTGGTATAGAACATAAACCATTTTTTTTCGGCCTTGTTCCAAACAATCACCGGGTCGGCAGCGCCATCGTATATGCTGTCGCGGTACAAAGGCTTGGCGGCAATTTTTGCCGGTTGCGCATACAAGCCCTCCGACGATACAAACTGCATCGTCAAAAGAGCGACCAAACAAAACAACAAATTTCTCATATATCTCTTTTTTCTTAATCTTCTACACTAAAAATAGGCGCTGTGGTTTTCTGAGGCTTGGTATAGAACTGGATAGCGCTATCGTTCATCCGCGGATAGAATTTCTTGACAAGATTTATCATCTCGCCGCCTGCCAGCAAAACAGGGCCGTAACCATGCGCCGCATAAACATTCACCGGACGATAGTAGTAAAATGCGGGGTCGAAAGCCATTCCCGTACCCACGCAGGTGCCTTCTACCTGTCCTTCGGCGTTCACTTTTGTGGCAACGGCATTCCATCCCAAATTGGCCACGGGGCCATACGCCAAGGGATCGAGCCAGCCTTTATTGATACCTCTGGCATAGCAATACACATAGATGGCTGTTGCCGAAGTTTCGAGGTAAGAGTCGTTTCTGTCCAGCAACTGGTGCCAGAATCCTTCACCCGACTGAAGAGCAGCCAAGCCTTTGGCATGAGCCTTGAACAAGGCAAGCGCTTTCGGATAATCGGGGTGATTTTCGGGCAAAACATCCAGGGTTTCGGCCATGGTCAGAAATGCCCAACCGTTGGCGCGTCCCCAGAAAAAAGCCGGATGATCGTCCATAGATTCCACCCAACCGTGCCTGAACAAGTTTTTTTCGGGCACAAACATTCTGTCCGCAAACTGCCTGATTTGTTTTCCTACTTCATCGAAATATTTACGTTCGCCGGTATATTTTCCCATTTGCGATATAGCCGGAAGGCTCATGTACATATCATCCAGCCACACGGTATTTTTCAGTGGCCTGTTGCGGGCAAAAGTGCCATCAGCCAGACGGTATTCCTTGGTCATGATGTAGTCCATGTAGTTAGTGATTATCGGGCGCAATTCAAAATCGGGATTTGTTCCGGCAAATTTTATCATGGCCGCACACATGGCGCCTGCATCGTCCAGAGCATGGGGGGTCAACAATTGTTTCATTTGCGGGTCGATGACGCCATAATCGTCCATCAGTTTCTTGAAATAGGGCGCCACGTCCGACAACAATTTGAAGCGGTTGTAAACATAATCCGCATACCGCTTGTCGCCCGTAGCGTCGGCCACTTTCAACATCCCCGAATAGGTTACACCCCATTCGTAACTGGCCAAGCGGAAAACGCCTTTCTCCAGCTGCGAATTCTTATCTATTTTGGCATAATCGGTTATTTGCTTGCCCGTGTTTTTATCCACCACCTTGGCCGGATTCGATTTGTCGAGGTAAACCAGTACCCTGTCCAGGGTTCCTTTTATTTTTGCTTCCGTCAATTCCTCGTAGGGAATCTTGTAGTCGGGGGACAAGAGGTGCAAGGGCGTATTGGAATCGTTGAGCGCTTTCTGATTCTTCTGACAAAACGCCGATGATGCGCTAACAAGCAGCGCCGAGGCTAACACAAATTTTACAGCTATCTTAATCATTCTTGTTTATTTATTTTGTTCGTTACTTTATTGTCCATTCGTTCAATATTCCAGATGCGGAGGGATATTGACAAGTACTAAATCGAGTTTTTCCCCATCGCTTGCACGTCCCGATTGGATGTACACCCGCTTATTATCGGGGCTGAACGAGGGATGCGTGTGGTCGGGTTTCATCACATGACCGGCTGTCAGCTTGGTTTGTTCGCCGGTTTTGCAGTTGATGAGATAGACTTCGCCCTCGAAGTTATCGACAGCCGCCCATTTTCCATCCGAAGTTCCGCCACAATGCCAGAATCCCGAACCATAATCCAGTTGTCCCAGCGGTTGCAATTCGTCTGTCCGCACATTGATACGGAACAATCCCGAAGGTTTTTTCCTCAATCGTGGCAAATGACCCATTATCAGGAAGTAAACGTTGTCTTTGTCTATCCAGGCTTCGTGTGTTACCCAGTCGTTGGTGTTTTCTTCGTACAGGGGACGGTTGCCCGATCCATCGGCTTTTGTTATCCACATGCGTTGAGGCGCATCGCCGCCCGTTTCCTGACAATACAATATTTCGCCCGCCACAAACGGATTTGCCTGAACATGTCCCATCGTAAACGGAACATCTATCACAGTCGTAATTTTTCCGGTTTGCAGGTTGATAGCCCGCAAGCCCGATGGCACTTGTTTTATGCGCCATTCTTCATCACTGCCTTTGTACTCTTTTTTAGCTCCCACGCGGCGTACACCGATATAGGCCACCGTTTCGTCGGCATCGAGGCTAAAGCCGCCCGATTCGGCCAAATCATCCGGCAATACGGCTATTGAGCGTTCATATACCGATTTATCTTTTACTGTTTTGGCATAGCTGTCTTTAAACAGCGAATCCAGATTAAGCTCTATCAATGTTTTCTTGTCATCGGCTGATTTACGGAAATAATACAATTTATTCGAGAGCCTTGCCACATTCAAGCTGCCTGTGCCTGTACCCTCGCCGTCGGTCAACTGAATAATTTCGCCGGTATCCTCTTTCACGGCAAACGCTTGCGGGTTTCCATCCGCCGAACGGTCGGAAGAGCGGAAGACAATGAATTTACTGTCGTACGTCCATTGCGGATGCGTTTGATACATCTTTGAATCGCCGGTCTGGCAGCTGGTCAGCACCGTAACAGGAAAACCCGTTACCTTATCTATATACATATACTTTTCCGAAGGAAATATCTTCCCTATATCCGATGCAGAAGCAGCCACCGGAATCAGGCATAAAATCAAGCTTAGTATGTTATAATATTTTTTCATTTTTATTTGTTTGTTTTAACACCCCCTCCAACCTCCCCCAAAGGAGGAAGCTTTTTGAGCCTCCCCTACGGGGGAGGTTGGAGGGGGCTGGTTTTATTTAAGTGTTACATACACATAATCGCTGAACTGGTAGCCACGGAAGGTAACTTTCAGTTCTATTTTTGTTCTCTTTCCTGCCGGAATATCTTTTGTTGTAATTTCCCGTGTCCTTTTTTTGCCGCCGACCGACCACTCGTAAGCGTCATAATCCATTCCGGCATCAAGAACGATACTCTTGCTTGCAACCAGCTCTTTATCGGGGAAACAGTTGCCCAAATCGGCGCCGAAATAAAACCCGGCTTGTGTGGGTTGATTGTAGGCCACATTCTGATAAGCAATGCTCAAGCGGTAAACAGGGTCTTCCAGAAAGGTGTGGAAACGGTAATCGGTATCAATGGTAGAAACATACAACCTCAGGTTTTTATTGTCTTCTGTTCGCAGCAACACCTCTTCGCGCCAGTCGCCCAGCAAATCGGCCTGCAAACACGGATTGGCTTTTGTTCCGTTATTGGATGTACAACCTTCGGCAGTGAGCAAGGTTGTGCTTTCGCCATTCGTGTAATTGTATTTCGTAATCCTGTTTTTGTCAAGTAGTTCGCGCAATAAATCGCCATCCCACCAACAAGCCATATTGGTAGAAACACCCCTTGTCGATGGATTCACCACTTCGCCTTTCACATTGCGGATACCGTGCGAATCGGACGACCACATTTCCAGGCCCGGATGACTGGGATCTATATCGGCAGCCATGCAGCGACCAACATCCATCGGCGATGTTATCTGGAACAACACCTCTCCGGTAGCTGCATCACGGAAAGTCGATCCGTCTTTCTTGTTTTCGTGGCAATCCCATACCTGCAATCCTTTTCGGGTGGGGTCGAAAACAGTCAGGTGCATGGCGTCTCCGTGCCTCAATCCGGTGGTATATAATCCTTTACCGTCATTATCAATGGCACACGAACCGTAAATGATTTCATCGCATCCGTCTCCATCCACATCACCTACGCGCAGGTTGTGATTTCCTTGTCCGCTATAACCTTCATTTCCTGGGGTTTCGGAATCGAACACCCAGCGTTGAGTTAATTTGCCCTTTTTGAAATCGTAAGCAGCCAGCGCCGCGCGCGTATAATAGCCACGACACATCACCACACTCGGATTTACGCCATCCAGGTAAGCCACACAAGCCAGGTGGCGGTCAACCCTGTTTCCCCGGTTGTCGCCCCAGCCACTGCCATCACCCCCTCTAGGCGGATAATAATCAATGGTATGTAGAGCTTCCCCCGTTAATCCGCTAAATACGGTCAGAAATTCGGGGCCATCCAGTATAAAACCTCTTTCGTTTGCATAATCGGCATTCGGGTCTCCAATCACTTTACCCTTGCCATCGACTGTTCCATCGGCTGTTTTCATCACTACTTCCGCCTTGCCGTCTCCGTCCAGGTCATAAACCATGAATTGGGTGTAGTGCGCTCCGGCGCGTATATTCCTACCCAGGTTTATCCGCCAAAGCTTCGTTCCATCCAACTTGTAGCAGTCGAAGAAAACATCAGAAGTGTAACCGGCCTGCGAATTGTCTTTTGCATTGGAGGGATACCATTTCAATATTATTTCGTACTCGCCATCACCGTCAACATCGCCCACACTGGCATCGTTGGCCGAATAGCTGAATTCCCTGCCATTTCTGTCCGTACCGCCCTGAGGCAAGTCCAAGGGTATGTCGATGTAGCCAACGGGCGCATTGGCCGGCAAGGTGTAAGATTGCGATAACTTATCAATTTCCTTACCGTTTTTGACAAGCTTCACCGTATAAATCTGCTTTTCGGCAGATGAAAATCTATCCTCAAAATAAGTCGCCTTTTCGATGGGGATTTCGTTGATTTTCACATCGTTGCGGTAAACGTTAAAGGCCACATTCAACGGGTCGGAAGACAAATACCGCCAGGTAACAACATTGGTTGCCGCATCTTTCTTTATCACCGTGAGGCCGCGCCCCAACTTTTCCCGTTTCAGCTTAGAATAATTGTAATTCGGTTGGGAAAACGAATTACTACAAAAAGCAAATAACAGCAGAACTGTTGTAATTAAACATTTATTTTTCATGGGTTTGTTTTTATATGCTTGTAAATTATTCGTTTACAGGCCAATTTTCAGATTTTACGTGTGCATCTATCATATATCCGGCCAACAACCGCAGCACATCGGGATGTTCGCGCGCCACATTGTTGCGTTCTTCTACGTCCGTTTTCAGGTTGTACAGCTCAAATTCTTTGTCCACATTTTGGCGAATCAATTTCCAGTCGCCCTTTCTTATCGCCTGACCAATTCCGTATCTTGGATATTGTTCCCAATACAAATAGCGTTGTTCCTTATCCATGCTACCCGGATTTTTAATTTCGGGGTATATGCTTATGCCGTCCGGGCGAAGGGTGGTGTATGAGTGGGTTATATCGGCAAATGTCGGCAGCATATCGGGGAAGTAGCACGGGAAATCCGTTACCTTTCCGGCATTCGAGCGGTCGGGTAAACGAACAATCAGCGGCACGCGGATCCCACCTTCGTACAGTTCGCCTTTCCAGCCTCTCAGGTTTCCGTTCAATATCAGTTTTTCGGTTTCGGCAGCCTTGGCTCCGCCATTGTCGGAGGTGAAAATAACGATGGTATTCTTGTCCAGTCCCTGTGCCTTCAGTTGAGCCAAAACCAGCCCGATGCATTCGTCCATGTGCGTAACCAAAGCCGCATACGATTTATCGTTGTCCGACAAATCCATGTCTTTGTAATCGCCTAAAGCCTTGGCATCCAACGGTACATGAGGCGAGTTGTAGGACAAATAGAGGAAAAACGGATTATTCTTCTGACGTTTGAGAAAATCAATCGCCTCGCGCGTAGCACGGTCGGTATTGTGGTCGATGTGTTTATCATTGAGATTGTCCTGTATCACATACTCCTCGCGATTGCGAAAACGGATATAGGGATAATAGTTGTGGCTGTTGGGTTCACGAATCAACCAGCCATAAAACTCCTGAAATCCGCGGTCTAAAGGTCCTGCTGTGGGGTCGAAGCCATCCAAATGCCATTTATTCACCAAGCAGGTTCTGTAACCATTGTTCGACAGCACATTGGCCACGGTCGAATCCTGTGGCTGGAGGTTTGTCCGCATAACGGTACCTATCCCTACCCTGTCGCCGGTGATTCCCCCTGCTTTGCACATATTCCCGCGAATGCGCGTATGGCCGGTATGCAGGCCGGTCATCAGGCAACTCCTTGATGGAGAAGAAACGCTGGCGCCCGCATAACAGTTGGTAAATTTAACGCCATCCTTCGCCAGATTATCAATATTCGGCGTTTTGATGATGTTGTTGCCAAAGCAGGCTAAATCGCCGTATCCCAAGTCATCGGCCAATATAAATACAATATTCGGCTTTTGTTCATTGCCATCTGTTGCAGCCAACACCGCAATCGGCAACGAGCATCCGAATACAAGCGGAAAAAATTTAGTTACTTTATAGATGTTCTTCTTCATGAATATATTATTACTTTGATTATGGCGTAGATTGGGCGTATTCGATACGCCCCTACGTTCATTTTTCATTCTCAATTCTCAATTCATCATTCTCAAAATCCAGCAGCAACCGGTCGAGTATAATGCCTCTGTCCAGTGCATAGATTTTGATTGTATGTTTACCGGGCTTCGTCAGTTTATGGACTGTATTGTTTACCGATTGATTTCTCAGTACGTTTATTTTCCATGTCTCGCTTCTGAACTGGGTTTTAAGGGATACAACCTGGGGCTTTTCGTCATCAATGGCCACCGCATAACGTATATCTTTATCCACCGGATGGTTGGGAATCAGACCAACACTGAGGATAGCACGCCCCATGCTGAAAGTATAAATATCGTACTCCACCGAGTTTACTTCGCCCGGAGCAAGTTCTACCGCAGCTCCGTTATGTCCCAATTCTCTGATTACAGTGGTTTTTGCATTATCGGCTCTCGTATAATCTTTTGCGTTGATAGCTATCATCCGGTTCGATTCGGCAGGGATTTTTTCGTCTTGAGCAATGGCTTTCAGCCCAAAAGTATAGGTATCGTCTCCTATCCTGAGCGAACAATCGCCTTCGACGCTATTTTGTAGCTTATTCCACAGAACGCTGAAAACAAGGCGTTTCTCGGCTTGCATTCCGGTGTTAACTTCATTCACGATCAGCCAGTCCGGCTTGTTGATTACCGCCCATGCAGCCGGAAGGCTTCCTTGCTGCAAGATAGAAATAAACGACTTATTATCAGCCTGTTTTACAAAGGCAGGCAAACTGATGTTTCTTCGATTACCGGTTAAAGCTTCGCTTTCATTTTCAACCCACACCACAGCCTTTGCTACCGGTTTCACCTCCACCGGATTAGGGTAGTTTGCTTCCTGAAATACGGGCAGATTGCGGGGCTTCACGTCCATCATGCCTTTCCACTTTCCGTTTGATATGCCTTCGTTGTATCTGGTGGTCAGCTTTAGCAGTTCGTTGTAAGCCTCACGGCTTTTCGCTGCATATTCATTTGCCACAGGCAGATCATACTGTGCATACAGCCTGGCTTTCTGGGCATACAGCAGTTTTTCGTTCATCCCTGCCGAGGCATATACGGGGTATTCAATCAATTGAAAGAAAGCGTCTTTCTTTTCTTCGGGCAGCTGTTTTGCCAAGGGTTTTAGTTTTTCCTTTATCGCATCGTACGCGTCCAGGCGATTTTTAATTTCATCGCCAAAGCCATAAGGATTAAATTCCGTATCAATTACAGGGGTCTTCCCGCCTTTTACGGAAGCTTCCTCTACCCGGCTCCAACCCATAAACTCGGGTTTGCGGATACTTGCCAGGCGGTAATATTCGTTCATTATTCCGGCTACATCTCCCGAAACTGTTTTTCCAAAATCCCGTTCGTACAGATTAGTCAGGTAATCGGCAGCGTTACCGGCTGTAAAGTCGTCCACATTCCAGGCCATATCCATAAAGAACTCAATATTGTATTCTGCCGGTTTTATGTCGCCCACATTCAATATCCACAATTTGCGGACATTGTTATTCCATGCATTTCTCAATTGCCAATACATCAAAGCCGGTTGCGTGGTGCACAGCCACAAATAATCGTGTGGACGCCCCCAGTACGAGATATGATAATAGATGCCGCCGCCACCCATCCGTTTTTGTTCTTCTTCGTTACTCAAGCGGGTCAGGTAGCCGTAGTTATCATCGCACCACACCAAGGTTACGTCATCGGGTAATTGAAGTCCATTGTCATACACCTCCAGCACTTCCTTATAGGGAATAAAGGCTTGGGGTATTTTTGTTACGTCTTTGCCCACATATTTTTGCAGCAACAATCGCTGATCCTTAATCACTTCCGACAGTACGGTGGTTTGCTCGTCCAAGGTTTTTACGCCTTCCATTTTGCCGTCGTGCACGCCACGCATCCCGATGGTGTAGAAATTATCGGACTTACCCACCTCTTTCAGGCGGTCGGCCCAGTAATTTTGCACATTGGTTTTGTTGGTCAGGTAGTTGTAGTCGCCCATTTTTTTGGTGTCCCATTCACCGGCGCCATTTCGCATCAATGGTTCGCAATGCGATGTGCCGACAACGATGCCGTATTTATCGGCCATTTCTTTGTTTCCTGCCACAAAATAGAATGGAATGGTGCTTTCGTGCATGGCCGGCCAAAGCGTATTTGCCCTGAGGCGAAGCAATAATTCAAATATCTTGCCGTAAGTTTTGGGGCCTATCTGTCCTTTCTGCGCCGATGGTTCAAATGTTTTGCTGCTCCAAGGCATCAAACCCCAGTCTTCGTCATTCAGAAAAATGCCCCTGTATTGCACCGATGGCTGCTGAATAGTCGAATAACCGGAGGGGAGAAGCAGTTCTGTCTTTTTTTCGGGAGCAACATCGGCCCACCATTCCCAGGGCGACACGCCTATCAGTCGCGACAGTTCGAGTATGCCGTAGGCTGTTCCGCGGCTGTCGCTTCCGGCAACTACCAGCTGCTGACTGCCGTTTTGTTCTATTAGCTGTACCTGAAAGGCTTCCCAGCGACCGCTTAACGCCTCGGTTGAAATCAGTTTCTTTTTTACCAACTGTGTTATTTGCCGACTTTTGCCTATCGTCCCTATTATTATTGAGGGCTTATTATTTTTTGCAGCGCCCGCCAAAACAGGCTTTACTCCCGATACATTTTCCATATCGCCGGAAAACAGGTCGAATGCTGTATGCACAACCACATCTTCCTGCTGCTCCAGTAAAACAGTAACAGGTTCGGATTTTTGTATGAGCTTAAATTGCGCCGGATAACAGCACACAATACAAAGCAAAAAACTAACGAGGAATAAACACCTTTTCATGCTAACAAATGTATAGCTGTTTGAGGGTTTACAAAATGCACTATCGTACATATTTATGTAAATATATACCATACGACTGTTTAATCTGTTAAATTCAGGTTAATTTCTATTTAAAAATTCTAAGTTCGTAGGGGCGGGTTTAAAACCTGTCCGTACACAAGGTTCAAAAATAAAGACGTGGCACGCCACGTCTCTACTGTTATTCTTTAACGGCAAACTGCGTAAGCTTTATTCTTGCTTCGGTTGTTCGGAATCCAAACCAGCCCGATTTGTAGGGAGCCTCATCGGTGAAATCGACTAGTAGCTCCCCGTCCATGTAGTATTGTATCCGGTTGCCTTTGCATACAATACGAACATCGTACCAATGATTGGCTTTTAGTAAATGAGCCTCATCGGTATATTCTTTTTGTATTTCCGGACGAATCCCTTGCTTGTTGAACGATTCAAAATCACCGTTATACCTGCGAAAACGGGTCGTGGTATTGCTGTTGCCGCCATAACCCACATAATACATGTTCAGGCTGTAATAACGGCCAAACACACCGCCGCGCCAACCGGCCCGATTAAATATATCATCGGGATGTGCAGGGTCTTGCGCCATCCAAAAGCAATTCAAGTCGCTCAGCCGGTCTCCTTCGAGGCCTTCATCCAGCACGCAGGCCTTGTAGCTTATTTCAATATCGCCCGCATATTTTTCATTCCGCCACATTGTAAAGCCCTTTTTGGCCGCTATTTCTACCGTGTCGTTACCGAATTTGATTTGGTTTTCCTGTGCTTCAACCGTCCAAAACGTATCGAACAGTTCGGGAGTAAAGCCCGATTGTGATGGCAAACGTTTTTTAGCCTCGTCCAACATGTCGAAACCCGGGTGTGGAGGTTGATTGTAGGCCACATTTTGCCAGGCAACCGCCATACGGTACTGAGGGTCTTGCATCAGGGTTGGTATCCGGTAGGCTGCGGGAATCGTTGTTGAATAAATCCGCAGTTCCGTTTCATCGGGTGTCCGCCAAATCACTTCCTCGCGCCAATCGCCCAGTATATCAGCCGATAAGCAGGGGTTGGCTTTGGTGCCGTTATTTGAAGCAACCCCTTCGGGCGATAGCAATGCCAGCGTTTGCTCGTTTTTCCAATCCCATTTCGAGATGGTGGTGCGGTCGAGCAACTCCCTGAGCGGGTCGGCATCCCACCAAATGGCAAAATTGCACGAATTGGGCGTTTTTTTACTTATTTCTTCTCCGGTGTCGCTTCTCCGCAAGCCGCCCGGGCCACCCCAACATTCGGCTCCACGGTAGCGCGGGTCAATGTCGGAAATCATGCCCCGGCCTACATCAACACCCGGATACCTGCTCCAGATTATTTCACCTGTCTTGCCGTCGAATAAAGCGATGCCCGGCGTTTTTAGTTCAAGTGTTTTGGCCTCGCTCTCGTGCACCCCAAAGACTTCCAAGCCCGGGCGTTGCGGTATGAAGTCGCCGCCATGTAAAGCATCCCCGTGCCTCAATCCGGTGGTAAACAAGCCTTTGCCGTTGTGATCCACTGTCATGGCTCCTACACAAATTTCGTCAAAGCCGTCTCCATCAAAGTCGGCAACAGTAACCGAGTGGTTGGCCATACCCGAATAACCTTCCCATTGTGGGTCGGATGAATCGAATACCCAACGCGATGTCAGTTTTCCTTTTTTATAATCCCATGCAGCCAAAACCGTCCGTCCGTACCATCCGCGCACCATCACAACACTCGGATTGCCGCCGCTCAGGTTGGCTACACAGGCCGAAAGGCGGTCGGAGCGTCCGCCGGTAGCATCGTTGCCGCCATTTCCGCCAACGCCGCCCCATCCATCAAGCGGATAGCGGGTAGGAATGTATTCCGATGTAGCCAGATTTTTGCCTGTCAAGCCGTCGAATACGGTAATGTATTCGGGGCCATTGACTATTTTGCCGTAAGTCGGGCTGTTTTTTTCTTTTGTTCGCCAATCGGCGGAAGCATCGCCTATGACTTTTCCCAATCCGTCAATTGTGCCGTCGCCGGTTTTACAGGCCATTTCGGCTTTACCATCACCATCGAGGTCATACACCAAAAACTGCGTACAGGCTGCTCCCGAACGGACGTTTTTGCCCAAATCGACACGCCAAAGCAAACGACCATTCAATTTATAGGCATCAATATAGGTGTTACCGGTGAATCCGGTTTGCGGCGGACGTTTACCGTTTGTCGGATCCCATTTCAGTATCACTTCGTATTCGCCGTCGCCGTCCAGGTCTCCTACGCTGGCATCATTGGCGGTATATTCAAACTTTTCGCCTTCAACTATGCCTCCTTGTGGTCGTTGCAGCGGGATGCTCAAGTAGGAATGGAGGGGAGAGTTGGCCGCTATACGGTACCGGGCAAGCGTCTTCCCTTTTTTATCTTTCAACAACCAAAGGTTATCTTTCTTAAAATCGACGCTATTATCCGTAAAATCGGTGGTTTGCCTGACCGGTTCTTTATTCAGTTTTACCGGCGTCTCATTGCCGGATGACCGGTAAACATCAAAAGCCACATCCTGCGAATCGGCGGCAAACAGGCGCCAACTGAGGTAGGCCGATTGCTCGCCGGTGGGTAGAACAATCATTCCACGATCTAATTTCTCGGGGAGACTTCCTTTTTTTCCGAAAGCCGCGCCATGAATTGCGAGCAGGAAAAATAAACACACAAAACCCTGTAAACAATTTTTTTTCATCCCTTAACTCTGTTGATTGAAACAAAGAGGCTGTCTCATAAACCTATAATTTTCTGCTGATTGCTAGGAGATTGCGGATCGGAACCCGCAATGACAGTTTCAGAGAAGAGGCTTTTGAGACAGCCACATTTATATTATGCTGCAATAATACTACTTTTTAACCAATTTCGCAACATATACCTTTCCGGCAGTATCTATTCTCACTAAATAAACGCCTTGAGGTAATGCGCTTACATCAATTCGTTCCTGTGTCGAAATCTCTTTCGACAGAACTAAGTTTCCGGTCAAATCAAGAACATCCATTCCAGCCAATTCCGTAGTAGGAAGACTGATTACCACGAAATCGCCCGCAGGATTCGGATGTATTTGCAAAACCTTGCTTTCGGTCGATGAGATGCTATTTGGCGCGGTAATTACTTTTATCGTACCGGTTGTCAGTAAAGCGCTGGTATCCCATTCTGTGCCGGTGGCTGTGGTCGGTAGGCTTACAGACGTGAATTGTCCGCTAACAGTACCTGTCAGGTCGAATAATTTCAATTCATCGCCGAGAACGAAGTCCGAACCATCCAACTGCGTTAATACCAGACTTCCGGCAATGGCAAACGTTCCTTTCACCACCACTTTATCGCTCGGATTACCCAGACGCTTCCGTGCATTCAGTGTTATTGTGCCGCCTGATTGCAGGGTTAAATTCTTTTCAAAAGTCAATGTACCAATCTGTTGCGCTATGGCTGTGGAGGTGTGATTACCCGGCTCCAAAAATGCGCCGTTGTTTATGGATGCATTGCCGCCGATAATACCTGTTCCCCCCAGATAGCTGCCGTTTCCAACAGTAACGTTACCTGTTCCGGTAGCGCTGCCGGTTGTATTCGTTACCAGCAAGCGTCCGCCGTTGATGGCTGTGGCTCCCGTATAGGTGTTTGCATTGGATAGCGTTAAACTTTCCGTACCTACTTTTGTCAACGAACCGGCGGTTATTTTTCCGGCAAATGTGGTTGTTACATTCTTATTACCAACCGTCCAGAGATGATTGCCCGAGAAGGTGGCAGTTGTGCTACCACTCAACGCGCCGATGGTAAACGCGCCACCCGTATTGTTATACACATTCAGCGTACCCGTAACGTTCAACTCGGCATTTGGGAGACCATAACTGTTATTGAAGCGGAGATCGCCTCCGTCCGAATCGGATGTTGCGGTTATCGTACCAGTAAATTCCGACCAGTTACCGCTCAACTCGCTCCTTGAGAAGGGAGACATGATGGTCAAGTTACCTGCTCCGGTGAGTTTGCCGGTGTAATTGCAACGACTATCGAGGTTGATTGTGCCCGTTTTTCCTGCCGGAACTTCGATGCTCCAACTTGCCGAGCTGTATGTTCCCGAATTATCGAAAGCGCTCAATGTTCCACTTTCAAACACTACGGCTTTGCCCGGATTGGTTTCTTCGGTTTTCAACGATACGGTTCCGGCTTTTATTATCAGCTTGTCGAAATTATTGGCTCCGAAGAATGCCAGGTTGCGTGTGCCTGCCTTTGTTAAGGCGCCGCCTGTGATAATTTCGTTCCATTCAATGTCGGCGTTGGCATCAATGGTTCCGCCGTTAGCGCCTATTTTCATCGCTTTGAGGGACGAGAGGGCTGTGCCGGTGGTAGTGAACGTACCGCCATCGAGGACAAACAAATCGGGATTGCTGCTCTTAAAGCCTATCGAGCCCGGGTATATCAGGTAAGGCATACTTTCTACGGCCAATATTCCGCCTTGAATGAGGGTGGCTCCCGAATATTCGTTGCGGCCTTTCATAATCAATTTGCCCGAACCGGTTTTGGTTAACGAGCCTGTACCGGAGATTTTTCCGCTACCTTGTATGGTATATTCAGTTTCGGCATTGACGAGGATGTTGTTTGCCAGCAAATCGCCTTCTTTATTCACGGTTTTCGACAGGGCCGAATCGTCGAAAGTAACATCGTCATTCACGGCAAAATATACATCGGAACCGCTTAGCGTAAAGTTTTCGTCTTTACCCAAATTCCATACCGAACCGGCATTGCCGCCTTTCCAAACAACCGATGCGCTGCTCCTCATATTGCTTACCTTGAGGATAACGTTGCCGCCTGCGTACGACAGAGAGGTAACCTGCGTATTCAAGCCTTCTATCACTACATCCGACAAGTCGCCGTCTATATTCGCGGCCTGTATCAAAACATAATCGCCGGGCGCCAATTTATCTACTGTTTTCTTTACGCGGATAACGGCGTTTCCGGCTATATGCAATGTTCCGCCCGACAGCGTTATTTTATCGCACAGACTGGGATTGTCATTCAAATCAAGTTCCAGGATGGCATTTTCTTTCAGGTGGAGGTCGCCGCCGATTGTTAAGGCGCCGGCCGATTCTTTTCCGGCGGGATACAACACCGAGCCGTAGTTCAGCGTAAGGTCTTTACCCAAAGCGCCGGTTGCGGCCAGTTCGCCAAACAGATTCAGCCAAACAGAACTGTTTGTGAGTTGTCCGTCAAAAACAGTCAAGCCGTCCCACAATTCGGTAACGCCCGAATAATCGTGGTTGCCGTTGAATGTGAACGAGCCGCTGCCTTGCTTTATCAGTTTCATCGTTCCCGTCAACTTACCGGCAGACAGGTCGAATGCGTAGTCGTTCGGCGAATTAACCGTCATGTTCTCGGGCGAAACTACGCTTGTCAGCGAAACGCTTCCTGCTACATGACCCGATACATCGAACAATACTGCTTTTCCGTCCTGATAACCGACGGCGGTTCCGTTCTCCGTCCAATTGCCGGAGGAGCTGCTCCATACCGGTGATGAGGGGTTGAATACCAGCCGTTGATTATCCATAACCGGCGGAGGGGGTAGCGTGATGCCTTCGGCTTCGCCCAGGAAGAAGCTGACATGAGGCGGCTGATTGTAACCGCACATTTGCCAGGCGATGGCCTGACGGTATTGCATGTCGTGCATCAAGGTGTAGATGCGGTGCTCGGTGGGTATGGTGGTGAAATAGATGCGTATTTTGGTATCGTCCGCGCTTCTGAAAATCAATTCTTCGCGCCAGTCGCCGAATATATCTGCCTGAATACAGGGCGTTCCTTTGGTGTGGTTGCAGGAATAATAGCCTGTTGTTACCAGCAGATTCTGCCAGCTCGAACCGTTGTATTTCTGCACTTTACCTTCGCCTTTTGCCAATGACGCGCTCCAGTTATGATCGACCAGCTCGTCCAGTAAATCGCCGTCCCAATAGATGCGGAAGTTGGATGAGCCGCCCGAAAATGGAATCTCGTTCCGTCCCGAAGCCGAGAACGACCCGTTTTTTGATGGCCACAATTCGGCGCCTTTGTATTTGTCCGTAACATTCGCGGCCATGGCTCTGCCGCAATCGCTGCCCTGAATATATTGTAACAGTATTTCCCCGCTTTCGGCTGCCCTCAGGGTACTGCCGAAATAAGGCGATTCTTCGAGGCAGGCGAAGACTTCCAGGCCCCGGCGATAGGGGTCGAAATCGCCTACGTGGATGGCATCGCCGTGGCCTAACTGGGTGGAATAGAGGCCTTGACCGTACTCGTCAACTACCATGGAGCCATACACTATTTCGTCTCGTCCGTCGAGGTCAACATCGGCAATGCTGTAGTTGTGGTTGCCTTGTCCGCAATACGCGCCTGTGCCCGAATCCCATGTCCAGCGTTCTACAAACCTCTTATTTACAATATCATAAGTGGCCATTTTGGTGCGGTAATAGATACCCCGCGACACAAAAAGGCTGGGCTTTTTACCATCAAGATAGGGAACGCCATAGTGGTATTTGCAGGCGCGGTGGGCCAATCCTCCGGCTCCTGTGCCCGATACGCCCCACTGGCTGGCCGGTTGACGGGCGATGTGGTCGATGCGATCCAGCATTTCGCCGGTTTCGCCATTGAAGAGCGACAGGTATTCGGGCCCTTCGTACTCGAACCATTGCCCGTTGTTTTGCAGTTTGTCGCGGTAATTGGTTTTGCCGTCGGGCGTGGGCTGACCCATGGCATTGCCCAGGTCGGGGATAACGTTCCCCAGTCCGTCCACGGTTCCTTCGGAGGTGCGCATCACTACTTCGGCTTTTCCGTCTCCATCGAGGTCGTAGGCCAGGGCGTTTATTTCTACGTTGTGAAACAAGTTGGGGCCGACATCAATCCGCCACAAAAACGTTCCGTCCTGCTTGTAGGCATCAAAGAGGGTATAATACTTGTTTTCGAAGGGTTTGGCCGAATCGTAGCCTTCGTTCATGCGCTTCACTATCAATTCGTATTCGCCGTCGCCGTCGAGGTCGGCCACTACTATGTCGTTGATTTTGTAGTCGGCATAATAGGTGTCGGGAACGCCTGCTATTTTGGGAATCGGCTGCAGCGAAAATTCGATGTAGGGATTGGGCAGAACGGCCTTTTCTACGCTTTGAGGCTGCTCAACGCCTTTCACGATAGCCGAAACGCTATATTTTGAAGTCAGCGTGCCGGTGGCATCCATATAATTGGAGGCGCCGGTGATGGGCGCCGCATTCAGCTTAACGCCATCGCGATAGAGGTTGTAGCTAACGCCTTGCCACTCCTGGCCGGTGATGCGCCAGTTGACATACACGCCGCCGGTTACTTTCGAGGCGATAAGCCCCCTGTCCAGATTTTCCATCCGGCGCTGGCTGTGAGCCGGTTGCATTGACAGCAATACAAGAAAAAAGAGTATCAGTTTTTTCATTTTGGTGTTGGTATTACAAGTTAAAGTACAGGGAACAAATGTACAAAACACACTTTAGTTTCAACTGTATTATTATACAAATGCATGGAAATTTGTACAAAAGCCCACCAGCCAGCACCAGCCAGCCCCCGTAGGGGGGATTTAGGAGCCTCCCCTACGGGGAGGTTGGAGGGGCTGTTTGTAGAGACGTGGCGCGCCACGTCTGATTTCTACGATTGTATGTGTAGGGGCGTATCGAATACGCCCGCTGCCGCGAACGGGCTGCGATTGTATGTGTTATATTAATAAATGATAATAAAGAAATGAGGTAATGAGGTTCCATTATTCGTCATAATGTGCTGCTACTGAGGTTGTTTTGTTAAATAGAATTAGGTGAGAATGAGGTTATAAATGCACAGGGGTTTGCGCCACGCTCGGGGGATTGCGGGTCGGAGCCCGCAATGACAAATAATGGTGGAAGATAAAAATCCCCCCTACGGGGGGGCTAATGCTTTGGAAATAACCTATCCCTATTGCGGTAAACAACAATAGCGACTGCTACCATTGCGATAAAAGTATTTACTGATATGAAAATAACTAATCCCATAATTTTACTCCTTTCCTTTTAATTTATACAGCACAAAACCACCAATAACAAAAAATATTGCACATATCGACCCTACAATATACAATACGGTTGTATCAACATTCTCGGATATAATACTTGCAAGTATTACACCCCCGAAAATAAGTTTGGCAATATCTATCAGCAGATCACCTGCCTTTTCATAAATATTCATGGTGCGTGGGTTTAATAAGTACAAATGTACACAGAAAAAAAATGAAATGCAAAAAAAACAGGCAACACATAAGCGTTGCCTGTTTTTTATTATCCGTCCAATAGCCTCCCCCACAGGGGAGGCTCCCATGATCCCCCCTACGGGGGGCGGGGGGGCTGTTATTTTATCGCTTTTGTATTCTTCACCGAACCGTCTTCGTAAGTTGTTTTTACTATTACGAAGCCTTTGGTTGTGGCTGATACGGCTTTACCGCTCAGGTCGTAGTATTCGCGCGATTTAACGGCTTTGTAGCCGACTGTTTCGCTGCCGATACCTGTACCGTCCACCAAGTAGAGCAATTCGCCGGTGTCGGGCAAGTAGGCAAATTTGGCTTCGCCTGCAAATACATCGTCATTGGCGGTGATGTCAACGCCATTTACCAATACTTGGTCGAATGGGTCTATTGAGCCAAACGGAACGTTGAACAACTGGATTCTGCCATCGCCTGTAGGAGTTGCATCTACTGTGATGTCCAGAATAGCTCCGGCAACACCTAAATTACCATCCAGAATAGTTATCACATCGTAGTTGCCTGTTCCGAAGTTTTTAACATGAGGCGCTGCTTTACCCGGGCCAACAATAGTGATACCATAATCGGAAGTTAATGTACCGCTCAATGTACCAAGCAGTTCTGCGCTACCTTTCAGTGTACCGCCAAGGCCTTTCAATGCGGCGCCTTCGGCAATACTGATAGTGGCTGAATCCAACTGTCCTGCTAATTCCAAGGTTCCAGCAAGAGCCAAGGTTCCTTCATTTACCTTGAATTTACCTGTAATGGCTGCATTACCCGAAAGTGTCCATGTACCTGTTCCCACTTTATTGATACCCAATTTACTTGTTGCCGATATTCCATCTGCTTTTGTATATTGGCGGATAGTGCCTGCAAATTCGGCATCGGTATTTAAACCGCCAAACTGATAAGTTCCTCTACGGTTATCAATAAATCCACCTTCAATTACAGATTTGTCGGTTCCGCTCAATGCGCCGACTTCAAGAATATCATTACCATTTGCATTTTCGTTGTAGAAACGTACCAAACGGATGCTATCACCCAAGTTTAAGGTTACATTCTTCAGACTCGTGTGATTAACGCCAAATCCAGCCAAAGCGCCATCTTCTACACCGTTAATTACATTTACTTGTGTATTGTCGGGGAAAGTACCAATCCATTGGTTAGACCAGTTAGAGCCATTTAATCTTCCTTTAATCTTTCTGGTGATGTTAACAGTAGAAACATTAGTTATAGCAGATGAAGTATAAACATCGCTAACAGTTTCGATATTAAGAGTTCCACCACTTCCTTCGATTGCTTTAGAGAAAGTTGTTTCCGGATTCAACGAAAGGGTGGTATTATCGGCTACCTTAAATGATTTACCGGCTTCCGAATTTACAACTTCCAATGTACCGGCTGATAATTCAACACCGCCATCCAACTGGTTCACTATATTCAATGATGTAGAAGCATTAACAACCAATGTACCTGTTCCAAGCAGTTTCCCTTCACCTGAGAAAGAATAACCTTCCGCCGAAATAGTAACATCTTTGTCATCCAAGAATAAATTTGCCGGAATAGTTATGGCAGCAGCAGCGGCTGCATCCGAGAATGTAGCTGCATTACCGTTTTGGTAACTGATATTGCCCGCGCCAACGCTAAAGTTGTCATCTAATTTGTTCCATTCAGCGCTTGTTGCACCTGTCCATGCGTAATTACCTGCTGTAAGAGGTGATTTTTTGAATATCACATCAATGCTAACACCACCTGCTACAACTTCAACACTTTCGGAACCTGTGGCTGCAGCGTTGTAAGCATAATAATCGGTGGCAGTTACAAGATCTTCCTTATCGGATAGAAGCAATGGATAGAAAGTTGCTACTTCTTGATTTGGAGCAGTTCTAGAAGGTTTAACTGGACCACCATTCTGGTCTTTGTAGTTAACAGTTACATCTGCTTGACCAACCGATTCTACATTAACATAGACTTCCACATTATCGATATAAAACTCTAAATTAGTATTGCCACCAGCAGGTCTGCTACCAAACAAGGAGATAATGGAAAAATCAGACACAACTCTTTCATCAACAGGAACTACAGATTCTGCACCGGCTGTTGAGGGAGCAAGGAATGGTTGATTGTTTATAGTTGCCGTATTGGCGGGATTATCCTTATCGGTAATGGTCAGACTAATCATTTTTTGATTAGCAAAATCCATTTCCGCTGTAATATGATAGGTAGAACCGGCAGCATAAGTAACAGCTGTTTGAGTGCTGAGGTTCAAAGCATCAGTTTCCTCATAATTGCCAGTAGTAGCAGTTTTCCTGCCAAACCATGCTTCATTGCCACTACTATTAACAATAGCGGGAGTTCCGGTTATATCCATGTTCCAAAAATGAATGTATCCATCATTTTTGTAGATATACAAACCGAAAATAGCATCAGCATAATAGGTAGCATTAACATTCACATTTTTGCTGTTACTACCTGAAAAAACCAATGCTATATTATTTGTCGCATTGAAATTAGCATTGTTGATAGTCCAATCTAAATCCACAGACCAAGTAGGACTTGCCGCATCCGTAGGACTAGTGGTTGTTGAAGGTAGAAGAATGTCGCCACCTCTAGTACCCGATTGACCGTCTTTGAGAGTATAAATAATCTGGTCAGCAACAGTAAATGTTCCTGCTGCTCTACCAAAGATAGCCGAATTACCTTGGCGCCACGACCAACCGGCAGGTAAGGCTTCCAAACCATCAAAATTTTGATTGATGGTATGCCTTTTGTAAGTAGCAGCATTCGCCGTACCCAAATTACCAAGCGTCAAAATAACTGCGCTTAGTATAAAAGTAAAGATTTTTTTCATTGATATAAATTTTAAATTAGTAATATGTTTGATTAAAAAATTTAACGAGATAATATGTATATCTAAATTTAACCCATCACTTAACGTAGCAAAAGTATAAACATTTGCGTCTTTAAACCTATATTTTTGTTCAAAAACATGGAAATTTGTACACGGGGGTGAAAAAATGTTTGTTGTAGGGGCGTATCGAATACGCCCTGATTCGGGTTATACACATTTTGGTTATCCATAACATCGCTATTGGGCATATTTGTTGTTATTGGACGCAATGTGTGTATTGGGCGTATTCGATACGCCCCTACGGGAATATGTGGCCAGCATTCACGCAACACATTTGCGGCAACCTATTCGCGGCAACGGGCGCCCCTACGGGTAAAAACCATCATCTGCCCAATTTGTGGGATTGTTGATGATGTAACCGGCAATTTTTTGATACGATTGATTGTTGCGGATAATGTGTTCGTGGTAATTGCGCTGCCAAACCGAAAAACCCAATTGTTTGGATACGGCCGATTTATATCCCCGCACAATCGACCCAATGGTATTGGACGGCGACCGTAGGGGCGTATCGAATACGCCCTGATTCGGATTATGCACATTTTGGGTATTGGACGCAATGTGTGTGTCGGGTATATTCGCCGTTATCGGGCGTATTCGATACGCCCCTACATTGTCCACATCGTTATTGGGTGAATGTGATTCGCCCCTACGGCGGGTAATTACAATAATGGCATGAAAATGATTCGGCATTACCACAAATTCGCCCAATTCAATTTCCGGGCGAATTATTGGCGTTTTCATCCATTCATCATACACTATTTTTCCCACATCATTCAATACCATTTCCCCATCCACGATTTCGCCAAACAAACATTGCTTGTCCTGCACGCAAATGGTAACAAAATACAATCCTTCCTGCGAATAATCGTATTCTTGCAGGCGAATGGCACGCCGATGATGAATTTCGGGATTAAATTTATTCATATTTTTTGTTGTAGGGGCGTATCGAATACGCCCTGATTCGGGTTATACACATTTTGGTTATCCATACATGCATTGGGCGTAACGTACGTGACATATTCGTCGCAACCCGTTCGCGCCAACGGGCGTATTCGATACGCCCCTACAACACCATATTCGATATACCGTAACCATTATTTCAACACAATGTCGCCTTTTTGTATTTTCAATCCGCAATAGAGGCAGTTCAGTTCTATTTTGTTGTCGTCCACCACCTCGAAGCGGGTGTGCATGGGCTCGTTGTTGGTGATGCATTTGGGGTTGTTGCACTTCACGATGTCGGTAATGATTTTGGGGAGGGCTACGCGTTTTTTCTCCACCACCTGATAGTCGCGGATGATGTTGAGCACCACGTTGGGGGCTACCAGGGCGATGCGGTTGATTTCTTCTTCTTCAAAAAACTTGTCCTGTATCTTGATGATTCCTTTTGTGCCCATCTTCTTGCTTTCCAAGTTGTTACCGATGGTGATGCTGTTCCGCAGGTTCTCGAGGCCCAGCAGCGAAACTACCCTGAACACCTGCGCCGATGGTATGTGGTCGATGGCCGTGCCGTTACACAAGGCAGCTACCTGCAATTCTTTTCTCTTTTCCGACATAATTTTTTTGTTATAGTTGTATGGTCATTAAATGGAACTGTCTCAATAGAACGCTAATTACGCGAATTGGGCGAATTTACGCAAATAAATCATTCTGTTTTTTCTGATTTGATTGAATTTCAACACTATATAAATTGCGTAAATTCGTGTAATTTGCGTAATTAACGTTCAAAAATACTTTTGAGAGGGCAGCTACACAACTGCAATGCCGAGGCTGTCGCAAATGATTGCCTGCCGGGCGAATACGCCGTTTTTGGCCTGTTCAAAGTAGTAGGCTTTGGGGCTTTCGTCCACATCCTGCTGTATTTCGTTGACGCGCGGCAGGGGGTGGAGTATTTTGAGGTTGTCCCTGGCCTCGTTCAGCATGTCTTTTTTCAGGATATAGACGTTTTTCACCTTTTCGTATTCCATCAGGTCGGTGAATCGCTCGCGCTGTACACGGGTCATGTACAAAATATCGGCGTGGTTGATTACTTCCTGGTCGAAATCGGTGTGTTCGGTGTAGGCAATCCGGTGTTCGTCGCAGAATTTTTTGTAGGTGTCGGGCAATTTCAATTCTTCGGGCGCCACAAAAATAAACCGGGGGTTGAAGTGCGACATGCCGATAATGAGGGAGTGCACCGTCCGCCCATACTTGAGGTCGCCAACAATGGTTATTGTCAGGTTATCAAGGGTTTTCTGCGTTTTGTAGATGGAATAGAGGTCGAGCATCGTTTGCGTGGGATGCTGATTGGCGCCATCGCCGGCATTGATAATGGGCACGCCCGACAGCTCGGAGGCATACCGCGCCGCGCCCTCGAGGTGGTGCCGCATGATTATCAGGTCGGCATAATTGCTCACCATGGCGATGGTATCCTTCAGGGTTTCGCCCTTGGTAGAGCTGGTGGTGGAGGCATCCGAGAAGCCGATTATCTTCCCCCCCAAACGGCTCACGGCGGTCTCGAAACTCAGGCGGGTACGGGTCGAAGGCTCGAAGAAAAGCGTGGCGCACACACAGCCCTCGAGCAACCGGCGGTTCGGGTTGCGGTCGAATCCGGCAGCCGAAGCCAGTACCCGCAAAATATCTTCCTTCGAATAATCGGTGATGGACACCAAACTTTTGCTATTCATATATCGTTTCAATTAAATAATTCGCCAGAAAGCCCCAAAAAAATAGCTCGCCAGAAAGTCCCGCAGGGTTAAGGCTGAAAGCCTTAACTGACGCTATGCCTAAACACCTGATTTTGCTGATGAGCCCCCACAAACCAAAAGTCGATAATCGTCTCCTACGAAACACCCACCGCCACCAGTTGCGGAAACACGTTCATCACATTTTTTTCTATCTGCGCGGCCAGGTCTTCGGGCGAAATGCCCAGCGCTTCGGCCAAATCGGCGTAAACTTCTTCAATTGTTGCATCAAAAGTATCGGTTTCGCAAAAAAGCGAATCAAGCGGTACTTCCTTCACAAAATTTTTGTTGAACTTCTCCCCTATCGAAAACCGAAAGCCGTGCGCCAGCAATTCCTTCGTCAGCTCGGTGTTTCCACGATAACCGTGAATAATCCAGGGCTGCCGCGGTTTGAACTTCTTTTTGGAGGCCAACAGCTCGTCCCAAGCCTTCACGCAATGCACGATAAGCGGTTTGCCCAACTGTTCCGACAGTTCAATCTGCCGCTCAAAAGCAATCCGCTGCGTGGCCAAACCGGGGCCTTTCAGCTTGTCGTAACCGGCTTCACCAATGGCAACAATGCGATGGTCTCCGGCAATTTCTTCCAAAAAATTTAATTGAGGCTCGGCGTTTTCCGAGTACCATGGATGTACTCCGCACGAAAAAAAACAACACGCCGCATTATCTTTAGCATCTTCAAATCCAAGGGGATAAACATTCAGGATATACGGGCGCCCCTCCTCACCCTCTTCGGTCGAGGGCGCTGAATCATGCGTGTGTATGTCATATAAATCCATATTTATGTTTAAATTGGTACACCCTGCAAATTAACTAAATCTTTTTGATTCGGTGAAAAATTTTGGGGCAAAAAAATATAAAAGTTCAAAGTTTCAGGTTCAAAGAGGCTGTCTTAAATGTAGAATTAGCACACAGAATACACAGAATGAACGGAATACACGGTTTTTTTGTAAATTGAAGTATCTTCTTTTGCCAATAAATCGACAAAAAGTTCTTTCGTTTTCTTTATCAAGCCATCATTTTTCGGCAGATTATACTCATCTTTTTCGGCAAATTTACTCAAAGAAGTACATTTTTTACACAGTATACCTAAAATTGCCAAAAGCATAAGCCCTGCAACTAATATAATAATGCCTTTGCTAAAACGTACTCTGCCATTTGACATATCAATATCGTGATTGCTCATATTTTTTAGTATTTAATGGTTTGCGTATTATCTTGTTTCTGAATTTCATTTAACAGCCAAAGGACATAAGTGAAATTATTTAGCGCCCTTTTATTGCCGCCGTTAAATGTTACAAATTCAGCATTGTCAATTTGGATACTAATTCCATCAATAGCAACAGAATCAACTGTATTTGTCGAAGGTATAAATTTCAATACATCTATTACGCGCAACTGTGCTGTATCGTTAAAACACTTGTAAGAAATTCCTTTGCTGTACAAAATCAAATTGTCGGTAGTGTGTTCCACAGCAGCGGGAAAAGCAATGTTCAAACTGTCGAAAACGGCGAACAGTTTTTGGCTTGCATTCCCCTCTATTTTCGGGAAAACAATTTTTTTACCCGATTGAAGTTTGATAGAATCTATTGTGAAACCATTCGACGTAACTTTATCAAACAAGGGTTTAATTAACAGACTTTTATCGGTATATTGGAGTGGAATATCAATTTTGTCTGTACTGCTAATTTTACCGAACAGGTGTAAAGTATCGTTTGTTAGTGCAGCTACTACTTCCTGTTGGAGTTCGGGGATTGTAGTGTCTGTTTTCGTTTCGGTTGGCTGTTCTACTGATTTTTCCATATTCAATTTTAACACATCTCTACACCCTGCCCAATAGCCAATAACAAGCGCAATGATTATAGCAAGTGATATAACGAACCACAGAAAGTTTTGCTTTGTGTTTTTAATTTCGGCAACAGTATTTTTTGCTTTCTGCTTCAAACCAACGGGCAAATATTTTGCAGGCACGGCGCCTTTCAGTGATGGATATTTTTTAATATACTTCAAAATCGGTCTTATAGATTGCTTTATTGCCGACTCGTGTAGTTTGACATTAAATTGCAAGCCACTTATTTCTTTGAGAAATTCAATATTTTTATCGCTTTTAAAATTTTCGAGTTTGTCCAACAATTCATCGTATGTATTAATTTCCGAAAAATCGCTATTGATTTTGTTTTTTATTACCTCTTCTATGGTTGGATATTGTATAAACTCGTGCCTGCCCACATACAAACCGCCAGTATTCGCCATCGCATTTGTGTATGCAGTTTTGGTTTGCTAATTCCGTATTCCTTTATTCCGCCAATACTGAAACCCAAAACCAAAAGCAACAATGCCGACAGCAAACCGAAAAATATAAATGTACTGCCTCGCATTGGCGCGTAAAACGCCGCAGGAAAACTCACATCGTTCAGTACCACCGGCGATTGTCCTGTGGAAACAGAAGAATGTAGCGGATAATGTTCGCTCATAGAATCATCGTTCTTAATATTGCCAAACATATAGTGTGACAGCGCCACCATGAATTCTGCATCGGAATCGTTGTAGCGGTAGCCTGTTTTCTGCACTTCTTTAAAATCCACATACATTGCCGCTCGTATGATACATCGCTGAAATTACTCATACGAGGAATAATTACCATAACTAACAATACAAGTATTACAATAAAACTTATAGTTGAAGTCCATAAAAAATGCTTTACAACATAAAAAAATAGAACTATAAATGTTTGCTATATGCAAACATTTATAGTATCTGTGTTGTGTATTTAGAACTGCCGGGCCAGCAGGATAAAAACGGCAGAAGATCTATGACAAATTTATTTACAGCGATTAAGCAAATCGCACAGGAAAATCCGGACGGGTTTACAGTTCAAATTCCTTCTTTGGAATTTCTGATAAGCGGCTAATATTGTCGCATACAGCGAGACGCAGGACTGTTTTGGAGATGATGGATTGAATAAAGTTCTTGCACATGCCGCCAATAACGACAACATCGTAGGCGGTTGGAGAAACAAGGACAATAAACAATTCTATTTCGACAGCAGCAAGGTGTTTGATAAAAAGGATGATGCTATTGAGTTTGGGCGAAAGCAAAAGCAGATAGCTATTTTTGACTTGTATTCATTCCGTGAAATCCGGTTATAGACTTCGGGGAGAGGTCTTAAAACCTCTCCCTTTTTTTGAAACTATTAATTTATTACATCATGAAAGGTATTGAATTACTTTCTTTCCTCTCCAGGGAGCAAAGAAATCTGCTGGAAACATCTGAATCAAACTACAAACGTTTTGCGCGTATCTATTTTCAGGTATTGTCCTGCGAAGAAAATAAAATTGTAGTGAAAGTTTGGCAACAAGAAAATCCCGCAGGGAAATATTTGTCTGCCAAAGAACTTGTCGAACGCTCTAAAAGCGTATTCAATGAAGATGTGTTGCCGCCTGAAGTAAAACTTCACGTTCGTCCGATACCGTTTGAACAGGACGAACTGAAGACGCTAACAGTTACGGATATTGAAAAAAAAATGCAACAATATGGTTTGCAGCCAAAAGATTTGGTCAAATTACTCGACATTGATAAATCATCTTTGAGTTTAATACTGAATCATGGGCGCGAACTAACAAAATCGGGAAAAGCCATGTTCTACTATTTCTTTAAAAGTTTGGAACGTTCGCAGTCTGTTAACTATTGAATAAGGCTTTGATTTGTTTCTTTTAATTACACTAGTCCGGCATAGCTGCGGTGCCGGATTTTTTTTCCTGAAAAAGCCTTTGTTTGACGGGCAGTAATTTATTATAAATAAAGTAGTTATATTTGTTTTAGAAAAAATAACCCGTCAAAATACCGTCAATCTCTGTCGCTTATAATTAATTGAATAATAAATAATTAACTAATCCCGTCAATCCCGTCAAACTTTTCTGAAAAAAATATCCGGTATAAATATAAAGGATCTTGATTATTATCTCTTATATATCGAACCTCTATCGAATGATTATAAGACGATTGATTGGGATAAAGTAGTTGACTTAAGAAAGAAAGGAGGCAACGATGAAAACTGAAATGCCATTGGTTAAAGTCGAGAAAAGAATTTTCCACACTAACGATGAAGATTATCTACCGATACTCTTCGACATCGAAATTCAAGAGTACAACCCTGTTGATTTAGAATATGACTTCGAATGCATTACCGGAATTACCAAAGATGCTGCTATATTACTTTTTCAATATCTCGGCAAGGCGCTAGAAAAGGAAGGAGGCGAAGGATGAGAAGGATGAGCGAAATTTACCGCAATCAGCAGTTAATCATTGATTTTGGCGAAGTTCTTGATATATCATTATTTTTTTTGGTTGTTGATGGAAGTAAAATAACTATAGAAATGACAAGGGATATAAATTTATCATTAATGTCGACAGCTATAAAATCTGGTTATGAAATTAAGAAATTGTCAAAAATAAAGAAAAAATAATTACATCCGTTTTTTAACTAAAAAAAGCGCCTGATTATTTGGATTATAGTAGAAAAATAGTTATCTTTGTTGTGTAGTTAATCAATAAATAATTAAGCAAAATGAAAACTTCAGAAGCAACAAGAAAACTCGGAAAAGCAGGATGCTACTTTGTAGAACACGGAAAAGAGCATGATTGCTGGTATAGTCCGATAACCGAGAAACGATTTAGGGTTCCAAGACATGGTTCGCAGGAATTGGCTAAAGGAACTAAGAACAACATTGAAAAGATTTCGGGGGTTAAACTTTAACCCCCCAATCATAAAAAATATTTACCGATAAAAAAGAGATAAATGGAAAAAGTAAATGTGATAGTAGAAAAAGCAAGCGACGGAAAATTTAGCGCCTATATGGATAGCGATACTTTCGATTTTGGTTTGGCCGGTTTTGGAAAAAACGCCAAGGAAGCCATTGCCGATTTTTACGAAGCTTTGGGCGAAGAAAAAGTAATGTACGAAAAGGAAGGAAAAACATTTCCCGAATTAGATTTCAACGTTCAGTATGATGTGTGCTCGTTTCTTGATTTTTATTCGGGCGTTTTATCAAAATCGGGATTAGAAAAAATAACCGGCATCAATCAAAAGCAGTTGTGGCATTATTTTTCGGGTAATCGCCGACCAAAACCACAAACGACTAAACGCATAATAGAAGGACTTCACTCTTTTGCCGAAGAAATACGGCAAGTGCAATTTGTTGATTAACTACAATTTTTTCTTATTGCTTCTTGCTAAGTCCCGCCTTTATTGGCGGGGCTTTTTTAAAAACAACCCAAAACCTCAAAGGTATGAAAAGCTTTACCGATCTCCTGGCCGTAATACTGGCCGCAGCCGTATATATTGGTTTATTTTTGGCGGCTGTATATATTTTAATAGTATTGATTTTTTCGCCATTGTAAAAAAAACGAATAAATAGTTGCATATATCAAGGTAATTACCGAAAAAATTACGATTGAACGAACAATTCAAAAAAAAATAGTGAAAGAAATAAAAGAAAAGTGGCAACTGATAACTCCACATACCGGACGAAGAACCTTTTCCACAAATGCCTACCTGGCCGGAATACCGGTTTTCAGAATCATGTTAATCACTGGTCATAAAACCGAGCAATCATTTTTCAAATACATTCGGATTGCAAGAAAAGAAAATGCGGATTTTTTGGCCGAACATCCGTTTTTTTACTAAAAAAAGTATCTGATTATTTTGTTTGTAAACAAAAGTTTATTACCTTTGTAATACCAAATAATAATTACGAGATATGGAAAACAAAGAAATTAAAATGTTATTGCTCCATAAGAGAATGGAAGCAAAAGGAAAGATTGAAAAATTCAACTATTTAACAGAAAACACAAGATTATCATTTAAAAACGAAATCGACAAACTGTTAGATTTGATTAATGAAATCGACAAAGCGCTAGAAAAATTGGATTAATAATCAGCCCCCGAAAGGGGGCACAAACTAACTATTTATGAAACTATCCGAAAAATTAAAAAACAGCATACCTCAATTGACAGGTGATTTTGAAACATTTAAAAAGACTGTTGACGAGTTGATGCTCAGCGTAAATTCAGAAAAAGAAAAAGATTTAATAGCCGAATTTGTTGCAGATGCTATTAATGCCGATGCAGAACAGCTAATTGTGGATACTAAAATTTTGTTGCTGAAATTGCAATTGAATGAATATCAGGAGATAATTCCCTATTCTTATATAGCAAAAAAATACTTCCAAAAGTCGAAATCATGGCTATCGCAAAGGGTTAATGGGTACGATGTGAATAGGAAAAAAACAAAATTCACGCCGGAAGAATTGGACATATTTATTTTTTCCTTGAAAGATATAGGTAATGTATTTGGCTCAATCACATTGAAGTGATTATTATTTGGTACTCGCCCTCGTATTGAGTCATACGGGGGCTTTTTTAAAAACATCTAAAACTTAGCATTATGGACAAATACGAAAGATGGGGACTAATCACCGTAATTATTTGCGTGATAATATTATTATTGTTTTTATAATTTAATTTCGTCTTTTTATAACCACATCCGGTCATCTATTTTTGTTGATGGTTAGTGGTAAACTGGTTTGTTAACCACTAACCGTTTACCATTAACCACTTTTTTTATGGCCGATTTTTCCACCAATGCCACCGCCAACGTCTATGTGAACAACGAGCAGGCCAAGAACCGCCTGAACGAACTGACTGCTCAAGCCGAAATGCTTCGTAAAAAACTCGATAGCGCTCGCCTCTCCGGCGACGTGAAAGGCGCTATTGATACGCAAAAAGAACTCAAGAAAGTAGAAAAGGAAGCCAACAATGTGGTGAAGGCTTACTTTGATGTGGACAAGGTGATGCAGAACTTGTCCAAATCAGGCATGAATGATCTTAAAAAAGCCTTGTCTCAGCTTCAGAAAGAAATCAATTCCGGAAAGATTGCCCGCGGATCCAAGGAGTGGGACGAACATATCCATAAAATTAAGGATCTCAAGCATGAAATTGAGAACATTGATCAATCCATGCGTATTATTCCTACCCGAATGGAACGCTGGGCTAACGGGTTTAATCGTTACGCCGCATCGTTTGTTACTATCGGATCGGCTTTTTATGCTATTCAATCGCGATTTCATCAGTCTATTGAGGACTTTGCCAAAATGGACGATACCTATTCGGATGTGATGAAAACCACGCAGATGACACACGAACAAGTACGCGAGCTGAACAAAGATTTTGCAGAAATGGATACCCGAACTTCCCGGGAGCAACTCAATCTTTTGGCACGTGATGCAGGACGTTTGGGCTTGAATGCTAAAAAGGACGTGCTTGAATTTGTCGAAGCCGGCAATATGATAAATGTAGCCTTGGGAGAAGACCTTGGCGATGGCGCCATTAAGAATATAGGTAAAATAGTAGATGTTTACAAGAAATCGACCAAAGAGCTTCAGGATTCGGGGCTGAAAGAAAATATGTTGGCCGTTGGTTCTGCCATCAACTCGATAGGACAATCATCTACGGCATCCGAAGCCTATCTGGTGGAGTTCGCCGGACGAATGGGCGGACTGTCGTCTCAATTCAATATCAGCCTGCAGAATATTTTGGGTTATGCTTCGGCGCTTGATCAGGCGATGGAAAAGCCGGAAATGGCCGCTACGGCATTCGGAAAATTGATGACTAAAATAATGTCGGACCAAAAAACCTTTGCCGGCATTGTGGGTATGGATGTGAAAGAGTTTAGAAAACTGGTAGACACCGACATGAATAGCGCCATCCTGAAAGTGATTAGCTCGCTCAATTCGCTGGAAGGATACAAGCAAATGCTGCCTATTCTTGATGAAGTTGGGTTGGATGCTTCGCGTGCTGCGGAAGTGATTTCACAATTGGCCAACAGCGTCGATAAGGTAGTTGTGGCGCAAGATATTTCCAATACATCCTTCGCTCAAGGAACATCTATTATCGACGAATACAACGTCAAGAACAACAATGCACAGGCAACGCTTGACAAGCGCAAGAAAGCGGTTTTGGATACCTCCATTTTACTGGGCGAAAAACTGATGCCGGTACTATCGGGCGTTTATGGCGTATCGGGTTCTATGCTTCGCCTGTTGCCGGGTATAATTGATGCAGTTATCAAGCATCAAAAGGCAATTATGTTTTTGGCCATAGCGGGTGGCGTATATGTCGCCGGCATGAAATTGCAGGCCTTGTGGAACACACGCCTGGCAGCAGCCCTATCATTAACGAATATTCAGCTCAAGCTGAAAAATGCCTGGTTAATTGCCAGTGAGGCTTCCATGTTATTATACAATGCGACAATATCGCTATTCACCGGACGATTGAAAGACGCCAGGCACTCAATGATTGCATTTAATGCAACACTTAAAACGAATCCCTTATCTTTATTTCTGGTCGTCTTGACAGCTGTTGCCGCAGGCATCTATTTATTGGCGCAACGTACCGAGAAAGTTACTGCCCTGATGCACGCACAAGCCAATATTCAACGAAAAGTAAGCGATCAATATGCCGTTCAGGAAGACAAAATAAATACCTTGGTCAAGTCTATTAACAACGAAAATATGGCCTTGTCCACACGCCAGCAAAAATTAAACGAACTCAAGGAAATAATTCCCGGGTACCATGCCGAGCTGACAACGGAAGGAAAATTGATTAACAACAACACAACGGCCATCAATGATTACCTTGTCGCCTTGGAAAAACAAATCTACCTGAAGGCTATTCAGGAAGAAAAAGAAGAATTGATTCGTAAAAAAAGACTACAGGAACAACAGGTTAATAAATTGTCTTCCGAATCTTTATCGGCATCAAACCGAACTGCTGGAAATACGGCCTACTATGGGGGAGTTGCAGTTTCTAATGTGAACAAGAAAATTGCTGATGCTATTGCTGAAGATGCCCGAAAAGCCGGAGAAGAATTAAAAGCTACTAATGATGCCCTGAATGAATTAGACAACGAATACCAAAAATTGGAAGTTGAATTATCGAAATTAACTCCGGCAACAGTTGCCGAAAATGTTGTCGTTTCCGGCGCCGGCGTTCCCCCAAATGGGGACGACAAAACCGACCCTCACAAAAAAGAATTAGACGCCTTGGCCAAGTACCTGAATGACCAAAAAACAATGCTTATCAAGGACAGACAGGCCGGTATCCTGTCGCAGGACGAATATAACCGGCAATTGGAATATTTGGAAAATGAACATTTGATTCAACTGGTTGAAATATATGGCTTGGAAAATGAAAAAGGCCGTGAAGCTCAGGACAAGCTATTCCAGTACCGCGCAAAAATAGCCAAGGACTTGGCCAAGGAAACTAAAATAACAGTCGATGACCTGAGCGAAATTAACAAACAGTCGCAATCAGACATCGTTTCCAAGGCCGAAGAAAGCATGAATACGCTGTCCTCAATACTGACAGCGGAAGCGATTAATGAAGCATCCCTCCAGCAGTCGTTAACGGAAGTTCATCAAAAGGAATGGGCCAAGCGCATCGAGGCTACACAGTTCGCCTTAGATTCCATGCAGGAACTAATGGGCGGGCTATCATCTTACATCCAGGCCGAAAACGCCGCCGAAACGGCAGCCGTCAATCGCAAATACGACGAGCAAATTAAAGCCGCCGGCAAAAATCAGCGAAAGATTCAAAAACTGGAAGATGCCCGGGATAAGGAATTGAAAGAAGTTAAGCGCAAAAATGAAGATAGCTCTTTCCGTTTGCAAATCGCTCAGGCGCTTGCTTCCACCGCTCAGGCTGCGCTCAATGCCTATTCTTCTACGGCGGCAATTCCTGTTATTGGGCCTGCTGCTGCTCCCATTGCTGCAGCCGTTTACCACTGCCGCTTTAGCAACAAGATTGCCGCTTTTAGCGTCAGGTGCATCCTGTGCCTGAACATTGGAAATATTCAATGCGGATAATGCTAACAGTATGTAATAATAGGAGCTCTTCATATTTTTGTTTTTATTGGGATATAGGGTTTTTGTAAACCATCTTTTGCTAACTAATCAAAATATTTTCGTAATAACCTGAGTTCCGTTTAAGAAAAGCGCTAAAAAATTTGGTAAGTAAGAAATAATTTTGTATATTTATAGCTGATAACCAATAAATTAAACAAATTTATGAGCTTACTTACCAACGACAAAATTACGGAATTAAGCGAAGCGTATCATGAATACCATAAAATAAAAATAATGCATGAATAAATTTTCTGTGCAGCAGACGAGTTTTGTAAAGAATATTCACAAGTTATTAAAGAAAATCGCACTTTATCCATCACAGACGGTAAAAAACACCGCAATCGCAAGCACGAAATCTCCGACAGCGAGATAATCACTATTCTCATTCTATACCATTTTGGCACGTTCAAAAATTTCAAACATTACTATTTCCATTACATCAAAGTACACCTGCGCAAAGAATTTCCCAAACAACTCTCATACAATCGTTTTGTTGCCATCGAATGTACGGTTTTTGTGCCAGTGATGCTGTTCCTGAACATGGTTTGTTTCGGAAAATGCACAGGCATAACTTTCGTGGACAGTACCAAAATCAGCGTCTGCCATAACAAACGTATCTATAATCACAAGGTTTTTGAGGATGTAGCACAACGTGGAAAAAGCACAATGGGCTGGTTTTATGGCTTTAAGCTGCATTTTGTCTGCAACGACAAGGGAGAAATAATCAGCTTCTTCTTCTCGCCAGGGAATACGGACGACCGCAGTATGGAAGTCTTTAATGTGTTGAAAAAGAAACTCTTCGGAAAACTCTATGGAGACAAGGGATATATTTCTGCATCGCTTTTTGAGACACTTTTTGACGATGGAATTTACCTCGTTACAGGCATTAAAAGGAATATGAAAAATCGGCTGATCTCCCTCTACGACCGTATTATGTTGAGAAAACGCTCTATAATTGAGACCATTAACGATGAACTGAAAAATATCTGCGACATCGAACATTCCCGTCATCGCAGTATTCAAAACTTCTTCATGAACCTCATTGCAGCCTTGGGAGCCTGTTGCTTTTTCGACAAAAAGCCTGCCATTGAGGTAGATATAGAGCTTTCAAACCAGCTGGAGCTGTTCTGCTAATCATCCTGCTCCGAATTTTATATCAAAAACTTTGTCCAATTTGCATTGGACTAAAGTTCTTGTTCCACAAATCAGAAGCGAAAAATGAGCGTTGCTTAAACGGAACTCGGGTTAATATATAATTAGCAATCCCTTTTTATTTTATTATATAGCCTATCATCAGATTTATACGGATTAAAAAATATTCTGTATTCTCCGTGTACTCTGTGCCCTAATTCGACTTATGAGACAACCCTCTACTTGGTTGTTTGCGGTTATTCAATTAATTTTGCAGCATGATTACAACAGAAGAAATATTCCCTCTCGTCAACGAGGAGGGCGATGTAACGGGACAGGCTACGCGAAGTCGTTGCCACAATGGGTCGATGTTGCTGCATCCGGTGGTGCATCTGCACGTGTTCAATGCGGCAGGGGAACTGTATTTGCAGAGGCGCTCTTCGCAGAAGGATATTTTCCCCAATTTGTGGGATTCGGCAGTTGGCGGGCATGTCAATCCGGCAGAAACGCCCGAAGCGGCAGTTATGCGCGAAGCCCGCGAGGAACTGGGCTTAACGGGATTTGAGCCGGTTTTTATCCAAAAGCACGTTGTAGAAACGGCCTTTGAGCGGGAACTGACTTATAGTTTTCGGACAACCACCAAGCAAATACCTCAGCCCGATGGGGTCGAAGTGTCGGACGGACGGTTTTGGACACTGGAGGAAATCCGGTCGAAACTTCATCAGGGCGTGTTCACCCCCAATTTTGAAATTGATTTTGAACTCCTAGCCCCCCCACCCCCCGTAGGGGGGATTTAGGCGCCTCCCCTACGGGGAGGTTGGAGGGGCTGCATCCCCCTACGGGGGATTTAGGGGGCTATATGGTAAACCCCAAACGTCTCACCCTTAGCCGAGATAGTCAACACATTTTCGCTCCAATTGGCCGTGGTTTTTTGCGGCACAATGTTCTGTGGTTTTGCCAGTGTGTTCACTTCGTCCGTACCGGTTGATTGAAGAACCAGGCAATCGCCTACCGACAATTTCAGTTTCTTATTCAAACCTGCAAAGCTTATCTTGATTTCTTTCGCCGTTTTTTCGGTGTTCGCTACTTTTATAATGTAAGCCTTCGATTCCTTGTCATATACTGCCGAAGCATACAAGCCATTCTGACCCTTCAACGGCTCTTTATTCCAGGTGAGCGATACCACATTGCTACCTGCATTGTGTCCATACAACTGCTGAACATAGTAGTTGGGCGTTTTCACCAGCGACAGATTATCGAACCAAATCATATCGGGGCGCCATTGCCAGGCATCTACGTGCGCAAACAGCGGAGCATAAGTACACATGTGTACTATATCGGCGTTGCGCTCCAAGCCGGTCATAAATGCGGCTTCGTACAGGGCGGCATGAAAGCTGTTCGCCCGGTCGGGTTGATGACAGGCATACTCACCGGCAAATACGGCAGGGCCCTTGCGGTCGTAGTTATCGTAACGTCCGGCGCTTTTCAGGAACCAGGCCGGATCTTTGTAGTAGTGTTCGTCAACCAAATCCACTTTCAGTTTTTTCATTTCGGGCCACAGGTAATCGAAATCTTTTCCATCGGCAGAAGGTCCCGAGCTGCCCACGATGCGTATTTCGGGGTATTTCGCGCGAATGGCTTTTACAAAAACCGCCAGCCTGTCAACATATTCCTGTCCCCATTGCTCATTTCCCACACCCAGGAGTTTGAGATTGAAAGGCGCCGGATGTCCCATATCGGCACGGAGTTTTCCCCATTTGGTTGTAACAGCGCCGTTGGCAAATTCAATCAGGTCTAAGGCATCTTGCACATACGCACCCAGTTCGGCCACAGGCACATGAGCCGCTTCGCCCTTGTTCTGGTACTGGCACGAAAGCCCGCAACTAACTACCGGAAGAGGTTCGGCGCCGATGTCTTCCGAGAGCAAAAAATATTCGTAGAAGCCAAGCCCGTAAGACTGGTAATAATCGGGGAAAAACCGGTGGGTGAAGGTGTAATGCCACCTGTTTTCGTTCACCGGACGGTTTTCGACCGCTCCTACACTCTTTTTCCAATTGTAGCGCGTATCCAAATCGGTTCCTTCCACAATACATCCTCCGGGAAAGCGGAACACGCCCGGATTAATATCGTACAAAGCCTGAGCCAAGTCTTTTCTCAAGCCATTCTCGCGACCTTTCCATGTGTCGGACGGGAAAAGCGAAACATGGTCGATGTAAATGCTTCCCTTCGATACAAAGAATATGCGGAGGCGGGCTTTTGCTTCGGTTCTTTTGGCGCTGAGCGTTATTTCATATTTTTTCCAATCGTCTGCTGTTATCTCCAAATCCTGCGAAACAATCACTTCATCGCTCGAATCTATCAGCTGAATGCGTATCTTCTGATTCTCGGACGAACCGGCTTTCTTCGCCCAAACCGAAAAACGGTAAGCCGCATCTTTCTTAATGCCCATTCCCCTGAAGCCTTCGTTTTCGATGCCGGTATGTTTGTGTGGATGAGGTGCGGCAGAGAGTTTAAGGTAGGTCGGATTCTTCTCGAATGGAGAGTTGTCTTTGCGCAGTTCAACATTGCCAAAGGTGTACCATCCCATCAAATTCTGAGGGAAGTCGAAAGACCTGTTTTTCACCAGCTCGGCATACAATCCGCCATCCGCAGCAAAATTAATGTCCTCAAAAAACAAGCCGTACATAGTCGGTTGAATGGGAGAACCCAACTTTTTTGCATCCAATGTCAATTCGTAACTCTCTTGGGAATAGCCCGAAAAATTTATTCCGGCTATAAGCCCTGAAATCAAGATTTTTTTTGTCAGTTTCATATTCTATTTGTTTAATACCCAGCCCCTCCAAACCTCCCCGCAGGGGAGGCTTTAAAAGTCCCCCTACGGGGGATTTAGGGGGCCTATTTCTTTATAATCGTTCCCGAATACCGTCCATCTTCCCAACTTACATTCAGTATATACACACCTGCTGCCAGTTTCGATACATCCATATTGAGATATTCTGCGGCTTGTTTTTCTTCATCCAGACACACGGAGCCATCGACCGATACAATCCGAATCTTAGCCGGTCCGTTGTAATCTCCGAGATGGATGTTGAGCTTGTCTTTCACCGGATTGGGATATATTTTCACCCTTTCACTTGTAGCTGACGAGATACCTGTCGCAGTTTTCACGGCAATAATGCCTTCCGCTATCCGGCTTTGATCCCATTCGAGACCTTCTCCGGGAAGCGGGCTGATTTGCGTAAACGAACCTGTGATAGTTCCGGTTACATTCAACAGCTTGAATTCCATGCCGGTCTGAAATGTTCCGGTTCCGAGCCTGGCTATTTCCAATGCTCCGGCTATGGATACATTCACCGCATTCACCACATCCGATTGAGCAGCCGCCGGATTGAGTTCTATCGCCAATATTGAACCGGCCTGCAACAACAGGTTTTTGCCTATATCTATTTTGCTGCACTTCGCATCCTGCAAATAAACGTAGCCGTTTGAGGCTACCGTAACTATGCCTGCAATGCTGCCCGTTCCTTCGAGTCTGGCGCCGCTTTTTACGGTTACATTGCCTGTTCCGGTGGCGCTTCCGGCTGTGTTGGCTACAATCAGGCTTCCGGCGTTTACTTCTGTTGTTCCGGTATAGGTATTATCGCCTGTCAGGGTAAGCGAACCGGCGCCTTCCTTTATCAGTCTGGAACTTGTGCCCGACAGTACACCTTTGAAAGACAAGCCCGAGGCATTGTTTCCGCCGACTTGCCATGTCGTACTATTCCCTGAAAGGTATGAACCGGCATCACCCGACAGGGCGCCAATCTTGATAGTTTTACCCGTTGACAGGTGATAAACGGACATGTATTGCCCAACATTTATAGTCGCTTTTCCGTAGCCATAATCGTTTCCTATGCGGAAATCGGCTCCGGCTGTTCGAGCGGTACTCAGGTTTATCTGGCCTTCAAATGCCGACCAGTTGCCGTTCAAATCGAAGCGGACATAAGGTATTGCCAGATTCAGCGTACCCGAACCGGTCAGTTTTCCCGACATTTTCCAGCGGCTTGAGCCTTCCAGCCGGGCGGTTTTGCCTTCGGGCAGCACCATATTGAAGGGCGAATCGAAAGTATTGGCCGTTTCGTTGATGTCCAGCAAGCGGAGGGTTCCGCCTTCCATGGTTACCGTGGCATTACCCAGCCCGTAACGGTTACCGGCAATTGAGCCCAGGAAAATGGTTCCCTGTTTCAATGTTACCGATCTGAATGTATTATTTCCCTGCAAATTAATTAAGCCGGCGCCCGTCTTCACAAAATCGGCAGTTGACCCGTTGATATTTCCCGAGGCCATCAAACTGGCGCTGGATGCACTTAAATCTATCGTGGCGATTCCGCTCATCGTTATGCTGCGGCTCGATGCGCTGATTCCCGACAAGCGCAATGTAGCGCCCGAAATCTCCAGCGAAGAGCCTGCACCCAACGAAGAAGCATCGCCTGCATTGCCCACGCTAACCGCTTCGAGTGTTCCGCCCGATACGATTGTGGCGCCCGAATAAGTATTGTTTGTAGTGTTTATCTTCAACGTACCTGCGCCTTCTTTTTTCAACGTTCCGGCGCCGCTGATACCGCCTGCGCCCGAAAGCGTATAAGTTGCATTGGTTGTGAAAATTGTAGCGGCGGCGGGCATCGACTCGGTCAGCACAACTGTTTTATTGCTTGCCTCGTCGTTGAATGTAACCTCGTCTTCCGGCACAAAGAATACATCATCCGTCCCGGCTTTGAAGTTGAACGAAGAGAAGTCCCAGGCCGAACTTGCTGCGCCCGACCAGGTTACGGCAGTAGCTGCACGCGTGGCTTTTACCTCCAATGTTACTTTATTGTCCGCTATAAGCAGTTCGTAAGGCGTATTCACCAAGCCTTTTACCGCGAAGTTGGCAATGCTTGCATTGGTCGCTCCGGTAAATTCGATTAAGGTATATATTCCAGCTTCGGGTTTTTCGGTAGAGAATGTAATTTCGAGGGTATTATTGTTGCCCGTTACATTAAAATCGCCGTTGATTGTAATTTTGTCATTTATCTTTGCCGAGCTTGGCACAATGTCGAATGCAAAACAATTGCGTCCCTTTCCGTTCATATCTCCTTGAATAAGAACGGTTCCCAGTTTCGCCGCCTCGCAACCGTTCCCCGGCTCAATGCGTCCGCCCATGTAGTTCAATCCTTCATTCAGTTCAATGCCGCCATTCAAGGATGCATTACCGGCAATAATGCCTCTGGCTTCTACCACTACTTTAGCTGTCAATGAGCCGTTTAGGATTACTTTCCCCTCCGAAATACGTGTGTTGCCTGTGTAAGTGTGGTCGCCATTCAGGGTAAACGTTCCCTGTTGCGATTTTATCAAATCCATGCTTCCGGTCAGAATGCCTGTACCTGTAAATTCGTAATCTTTTCCTTTGGGGTTTATCATCCATATCCGCGAGGGAGAAATATTTTCGTTGATAGCAACCGATGTGGCGGGATTCCTCAGGTCAAACATCAGGCTTTTATCGTTGGCGTAGGCTGCTGTGAGCACATTGCCGGTCGTAAAATATTCGTCGGCTTTCTGCACGGGGGCAACCGGCGGAGCGGGCATGTCGTAGGCCAGATAGTAATCGGGATAAGGCGATTGATAATACCCCCTTGTGGTAGTCTGCATCCGGTAGCCCGGATTTTGCATCAGGCAGTAAAGCCGTTTGTCGGTTACAGCCCAATTGCTTATTACGCAGAAGCCTGTCGTATCGCGGCGCATAAGTACCAGTTCCTCGCGCCAATCGCCGAGCAGGTCGCCAAAAAATGCAGGGCGTCCGCCATATTCAGCCTTGGCATAGTATGCCGATTTTTCGTTGTAGAGGTTGGGCGTTTCCCGCACAAAGCCTTTTGTTGAGGAGTTCCATTTATTGATGGCTACATTAAATCCTTCCTTTCCGATTGGCGAAAGTTCTTCGCGGAGCAAATCGCCGTCCCACCAAATGCCTTCTGCCGGATGCAATGTTGCCCCATCAACCAGCAGATTGCCTTTGCTATCGTAATAGCCGTTCATGGTCGAAAACATTTCCAGACCGCGCGATGTGTTGTCCATATCTATGCATTCGCCGCGTCCTACATCGCCCACAGCCCCTTGATACCAGCGTTTTATCATCTCACCGGTAGCGGCATCGTACAAGGCCATTCCCAGCGTACTCAAATTATCTTGCTGAATGGCGAAAGTCTCCAATCCCGGGCGGTCGGGGTCGATGTCGGTTGTCCGGTGGCGGTCGCCGTGTCCCAAATCGGTATTAAACAAGGGGGCGCCATCGTGGTCGAGGACAAAGCCTCCTTCAATCATTTCGTCGAAGCCATCGCCGTCCACATCGGCTATCCGAATCTGGTGAAAGCGCGCATACTTCTCGGCTTCGTCCACCCAGTTCCAGCGTTCGACCAGTTTCCCCTCCTTAAAATCCCAGGCCGTAACGGCATGATTAAACGATTTATCGCTGTTGCGGTTGGCCTGTTCAAAAACCAGACTGGGATGTATGCCATCCAGATAGGCAATACCAAAATTCCCGAAGAGTTGCTTGTAGCCCCAGTCTCCGTACAGATTGGGCTTATTGAGGAAAGCCTTGTTCGCCATCTCTATGCGGTCGATCTCCACACCCGTTTCGCCATTGATGATGGACAGAAAATGAGGAGCCGGTTTGTTTAAGGGGCGGTAATCGGTTACTTGCCCGTTCGTCCCCTTGATGACTGTTCCGTCTGCAAAAGTGGCGCCTTCGCTGGTTTTCATCAGCACTTCGGCCTTGCCGTCGCCATCCATATCGTAAGCCACCACCATGTCGCTCATTCCGGCGCATATTTTTACGTTGGGGCCTGCACACACGCGCCATTTGAACGCGCCGGCAGAACTGTATGCCTCCACGTATGCAGGGGCAAAATTAATATCGTTCACTTCCTCTTCGCTTTCGTCCGAAGCGCCGTAGTTTTGCCTGTCCATCACAAAATCGTATTTGCCGTCGCCATCCAAATCGGCTGGCCAGCAGAATTTCATGGCATACTTAAACGCAACGCCCGGAATGGGTTCCAAGTTAAAATCCTGAACTATCCGGTGATTCGGCGCATTGACCGGCAGATTCCACGAACCTTCCTCCGCTCCTTCAATGCCATTTATAACCGGCTTGACAAAAATGCGCGAAGCCGAACCCGTGAGCCCCGAAACAGTACTCAACAAGTTGGTAGAATTAGTTACCGGACTGGCATTCAGCTTTACAGGAGTAGCCACTCCAAGCTGCCGATAGACGTTAAACGCTATATTATCGGGGTCGGTGGCAAAAAGACGCCACGAAATAAACAGCTGGTTGCCGCCCTTATTGATAGCAACCACACCCCTGTCCAAATGCTCCATTTGGCGTTGAGCATAAGCAGATTGCATTGAAAACAATACAAGAAAAAGCAGTAGCAATTTTTTCATGGCATCTATGGTATTAAATTCAGAAAACAAATGTACAAATAACACTTTATTTCAGCAATATATTATTATACAAATATATGGAAAATTGTACGGTTTCAAAATCTAATTTTTAAACACATTGTAGGGGCGTATCGAATACGCCCGACACACGATATTTAAAACCAATACAATGATGAAACATTTGCCGGTTTTTCCGGTGCGTGTGTAGGGGCGGGTTTAAAACCCGCCCCTACGGGGACTTCTGCAATGTATGGCACAAACCCCATGCATTTATTACCTCATTTTTCCTAATTTGATTAAACAAAACAACCTCAGTAGCAACGTGTTACAACAAATAACACAACCTCATTACCTCATTATTCGCGTGTGTTATATTAATAAATGATGATAATTGTTTTATACATACCGACCATCACCTGCAATAGAAATAATAATAAAAAAACGGGCAACGCAAAATGCGTTGCCCGTTTTTTTATTATCCGTCCAAAAGCCTCCAAAAACTTTTACCTTTTCTTTTCTCCTTTTGGAGAAAGTACCCGCAGGGGGATAGAGGCAGGGGAGGTTGGAGGGGCTGTTATTTAACCACTTTAGAAGCTTTTACGCTGCCGTCGGTATAAATAGTTTTTACTATAACAAATCCTTTGGCCTCTGCCGATACTGCTTTACCTGTCAGGTCGTAGTATTCGGTGGAGAGAACGGATTTTGCGTATTCGGCAGATGTAATGCCAACACCTTCACTTGCATACACCAGATATAAACCATCGGCTTCAACAACAACTGCATAATGCACATCGTCTCCACCCGGCAAGTTGATTGTTGCAGGTGTTCCGGTTATGGTTCCTGTAACGCCAATCAGTTTTATGGTTATGTCTGAAGCTGGAGTTGTATCAATAGTTACATTCAATGTTCCACCGCTAATGTTTAAATTTCCGGTTACTTCAACAGCATCCGATGCATCAGCCTTAATATTTGTTGTGCTGGCTGAGCCAAGTGTCAGGTCGCTGCCAAAGCTCAGGTAGCTATCGGTAGCGGTTAATGTACCGTTAACGGTAGTAGCTCCGGCAATAGAACCGGCTCCTTTTAGCGTACCGGCAGCAGCAACTGTTACAGGAACAGTAGCGCCAGCTAAAGAACCATCCACAACAACTGTTCCGGCATCTACATTTACTGCTCCGGCAACATAATTTGTACTTGCTCCCAAAAGAGTTAACGAACCTGTTCCCGTCTTAGTCAATGTTATAGTTGGAACATTCTCCCAATTATCTGCCGGGAAATTTTCAAATACACCGGCAAAAGTTGTGTTTGTATTCAATCCGCCAATAGTGTAATTTATATCCCTGATACGAGGTCCTTTCACAATAGAACCAGAAGTTCCCGACAAAGCGCCTACTGTTATTGTAGAAGATGGGTTTGCCGGATTTGCCGGATATACCAATACCACATTATCACCCAGATTCAAGGTATTGTTTGTAAAATTATTTGTCGAACCAAACCATGCTTCGCTCACGTTTGTCGTAACATTTATCGAACCGCTTGCAAATGTATTGTTTAGAATAGGTAGTCCTGAAAAAGCGCCCGCGCCTGTTGCTGATCCGGCTGTAAGCAATTGGTAATTCAATTCGCTTAGCGCTGTTATAGCCGACGAATAAGTAACAACTGATGTCGGAATCAATGTTACCGAACTGCTTCCGGTTCCTGAAATAGCTTTGCTGAATGCAGCGCCCGTATTTAGATTCAAAGTAGTTCCACCTGCTACCGCATATTTTGTAGCCGCTGCATCCCTTTTCACAGTCAACGTTCCGGCTGTTAATTCAACACCGCCTGCCAGTTCGTTTATAATATCCAATGTAGCCGATGCACCTACAATAAACTTGCCTGTTCCAGTCAGTTTGCCTGTCCCGCTAAAAGAATAACTGCCGCCGCTAACCGTTATATTTTGAGCAGCTAAATTCAAACCGCCGGTTAGCGAAACAGTCTGATTGGCGCCTGTTGCATCAAAAATAATTGAATTTCCATTTTGATAAGCTATTGAAGGGTCGCCACCTATGCTAAAGTTTGCATCTACTTCATTCCATAATGCATTTGCTGCCCCTGTCCAACCATAATTGCCGGATGCTACAGCTGTCCCCTTAAAGATTACATCAATAGAGGCCCCTGCGGCAACTGTTACCGATTCGCTTCCAGTTGCTGCTGCATCGTATGCATAATAAACACCACCATCAATAAACGATACTTTATCGGTATCCAGCAAAGTATAAGTAGAACCGAGTTCTTGATCTTTTGCCATTCTAGCCGTTTTAACCGGGCTGCCACCAACACCGTCCAAGTAATTTATGGTAACATCGGCTGTACCGGCAGATTCTTCATAATGGTATATCTGGAAGTTATCAACTCTCGGTTTCCACGAATTGGCATCGCCACTAGTACGATTAAAACGTAGAAAAAAAGTTTTTAACAATCCGGCAGAGGTGTTATGAAAATCGAGTCCTCTATTTTCGTATGTTGCTGTACCATTCGTAATTTTGATAGTATCAATTTTGTGCGTCGTAAAATTCAATACGGCATGGACGTTCACCCATGTACTTCTTACAAAACTGCCACCAGTAGGAGCTACTCTTATAGCTGCATTACCCGGATCGGTATCAATATTAACCGTATTATCCAAATTTAGCAAATGAAGCGCATTTCCTGTTGCTCCTTGTTGCGAATTAACGCTAAGTCCCAAAATAAGGTTATCATTAGCATCTTGAAATCTGAAATATCCACCGGAACCAGCATTAGATGCTGGTGTTCCTAACCACCAGTCAAAATCTAAACTGAGAGTACCTTCAGTAGAAAGAGTTAATGTCCCCAAATCTTTACTCCCTGTTCGAGCGCCGCTTCCATTACCATATGTTTGAAGACCATTCCCTGAAGTACCACCAGTGGTTTCTATGGTAGTCTGAGCTTGAAACTGACCTGTAATACCCCAAGGCGCTAGTGCATCTTCAAAGTCTTCATTAATATCATACACCCGTACCAGGTCTGCTGCGCTTACCGATACAACGCCAACAGCGAGTAATAATAACGTAAATAATTTTTTCATGTTGTTTTAGTTTAATTGTTTGTAAATAAGCCCCTCCCGACCTCCCCGAAAGGGGAGGCGTCAAAGTCCCCCTACGGGGGATTCAGGGGGCTGTTTTTTATTTTACCACTTTCGTATTCAGTTCCGAACCGTCTTCGTAAATGGTTTTTACTATTACGAAGCCTTTTGCGCTTTCGCTCGCTGCTTTGCCGGTCAGGTCGTAGTATTCGATTGCTTTGATGGCTTTGCCGTCAGTTGTTTCGCTGCCGATACCATTTCCGGTATCAAGGAACTTCACATTCACGGTTTCGGTAAAAATGCGTCCGCGGAAGTTCATGGCCAGTGTAAACGGAATGTTTATATTTTTTTCATAATCGGCGCTGTTCAATACCAACTGTTTGGTTGTAGCCAAGGCTGTTTCGCCTGTTGACCAAGTATATGAAATGGCATCAAACACAGGGTCGAGGGTATAAGTAGCATCCGAAGCTTCGAGGTTTTTCACAGGGAAAATCTTTTCGAGGTCGGAGCCAAAATAGAACCCCGTACCTGTCGGCTGGTTGTAGGCCACGTTCTGATACACAATGCTCAAACGGTAAACCGGGTCTTCGAGGAAAGTATGGAAGCGGTAAGTGGTGGCTATGGGCGTCAGGTAAATCCGGATAGACTTGTTATTGGAAGCCCTCAAAATCACCTCTTCGCGCCAGTCGCCCACTATATCGGCCTGCAAACACGGATTGGACTTGGTACTGTTGTTGGACGCTACGCTGGTAGGGTCGAGCAAAACCGTAGAGCCGCCGCCGCTGTAATTGTATTTGGTAACCCGTGTTCCGTCCTGCAATTCGCGGAGCAAATCGCCATCCCACCAGCAAGCCATATTGGATGAGGTACCGCTTGTAGTTCCGACGCTGAGGCCTGTAGCCGACGACATAACGCCACCTGCGCTACCTCCCCAAAATTCCATACCACGGCTATTCGGGTTTACATCGGTACCCATACATCTGCCTACATCGGTATCAGGACTTTTGAACTGGTAAATAATTTGGCCGGTTGCCGCATCCCTCAATGTAACGCCATTTCCACCGCTTTCGTGGCAGGCAAATACTTCCAGGCCGGGGCGGTCGATGATGTAATCGCCAATGTGCATCGCGTCGCCATGTCCCAGCCGGGTGTTGTACAAGGGGGTTCCATCGTTGTTAACGGCCATTGAACCGTATATAATTTCGTCCTTGCCATCGCCGTTTACATCGGCCACCCTCAGGTTGTGGTTCCCTTGTCCGGCATAAGCCGATAAGCCGGGCTTGCCCGACGATGTATCAAATTTCCAACGCTTGGTGAGGTTTGTTCCGTCAAAATCGTAAGCCACCAAAACCGAACGGGTATAGTATCCGCGACACATCACCACGCTGGGATGCACGCCATCCAAGTAGGCAACACAAGCCAGAAAGCGGTCGCAACGATTCCCGTAACTATCGCCCCAACGGCTATTGATATTAGTCCCTGTCGGATTCAGAACAGGCGTTTCGTTTCCATTGCTGGGCACCGATGCGCTATAACGTGGCGGATCGTATTCGGTAGTAACCACTTCCTCGCCGGTTTCCCCATTGAAAACCGTCAGAAATTCAGGGCCTTGCAGAATATAACCGCTACTGTTCCGGTAATTGGCATTGGCATTGTAATTGGTCGTAAAACCATATTTTGCCTTGTAGGTGGGGAAGTAAGCTTCACCCACATTCGTGCCTTTCGAGTCTTTCGTGCCTTCGGCTGTTTTGCATACCACTTCGGCTTTTCCATCTCCGTCGAGGTCGTACACCATAAATTGCGTGTAGTGCGCTCCCTCGCGGATATTAACGCCCAGGTTTATTTCCCACATAAAAGTTCCGTCCAGCTTGTAGGCCTGCAACACCGGTGCATCGGTAATTCCGCTATTTGCATTATCCTGACTGGCTCCCACACGATGTACAACGATTTCCATCTCGCCATCGCCATCCAAATCGGCTGCCGAAGCATCGTTCACCGAATACTGCCAAGTACCGCCTGCGCCATCAACGCCGGTTGCTCCGGTATCGCCGGTTACGGCTTTCATCGGTATTTCGATGTAGGGAGCAGTTGTGCTTATGCTTGCGGTAGCTTTCAGGGTGTATTCGGCTACATAACCGGCGCTTTCTACACCGGCTCCGTCAACCGTTTTCAGGTAATATTTGGTTTCTTCCAGTCCATTGTCCATGTAGCGGTACCAGGTTGCTGTTTCAACAGGCGTGGCATTGACTTTGGTTGGCATAGATGAAGAAGTGGCAGGTTGCTTGTAGATGTTGAACTTGGTAGCAATATCGTCCGAAGACAAGTACCGCCACGAAACAAAAACATAGTTTACGCTGCTCACCTTCTGACGGTAAGCAACCAGTCCCCTGCCCAGATTTTCTTTCTGCCGGGCATCCGATTGCGCACCGGACACCAGTTGCTGTCCGGTAAGCGCAGAAATCAGAATTACATAAAACAATAATACAGTTTTTTTCATTTCTTGTGTCGTTAAGTATTATTCGTTGTAGAACGGTAAATACCACTTATCTTCCGAGCCGAAATCGGGTACCGCAGTTCCCGCCTTTTGATATTTGCCACTCAGAATTTTGTTCAGGAAGTCGGACCCGTTAGCATATATAATGCCATCGTCCAGGGTAGTCAGCGCGCCTTCGGCTTGATAACGACGGGCAAAGCGAATCAAGTCCGTCCATCTGTGGCCTTCAAAGCCCAGCTCCAAGGCTGCTTCGCGTATTATCATTTTTTCGACAAGCGCCATTGAGTCTTGCTTGGAAATACCTGCCGGCAAAGTTACATTCGGCAAGTTGGCGCGTCCTCTGACGCCGCCATTATTTCGCCAGGGAGACCTCAAATAAGGCTGATTGATTTCCCGTCCGTCAAAATCGTAAGGTTCGGGATAATTCTGCATGGGTCCCCAGGCGCTTTGACGGATAGAATCGCCACGGCACACATTTCCCGCTGCATTTCGCCAAACGAAAGCGCTGCAATTGGGGCCGAAACCATCATTAATTATCGCCCATGCCAGGCGAGGCCATCCTGCACGGTTTGCAGCTTCGGCATAACGCAAGTGAAGCAATGCCGAACGGTAGAGATACCATTTTCCCGACACTTCAAAGGGCTTGTTCAGCGCGTCGTAAGTGAGCGAATATTTTGAAACCAGGTAGTCGCCCGAAGGAGTTTCTTCGATACCGCCAGTCAGACCGCGTGCATCAAATGGCGTTCCATTCTTTTGATTTTCGCTTCCCCACAATTCTTCTACGGCATAAGTCGAAGGTTTCAGGTAATACTTGCCCTGTCCCTGATTGGAGAACATTTCTACAAATGGATATTGAGGCGCATACCTGTAATCGTACGACATTTCCCAAATCATTTCGTCCCTGACGCCTGCATTGTCTGCCGATCCGCTGAACATTCCTTTCCATGCATTGTAAGCCAACGAAGCATCGTCCGGTTTGTAACGGTCGGTCAATACTTGGAAGTAATCTACTGTGCCGCCGCTCCATACATAAATGTAGAGCCGGTTTGTGCGTTGTTGCAAGCGAGCGGTAGCCGGTTCGTCTTCGCCTACCCGCAATACATCGCGGTAAATCTTCGCCGCTTTTTCGTAATAGCCTGCGCCTTTGAACAAATACAAGTCGCCCAACAAACATTTTTTGTTGATAAAGAACGGCAGAAGGCTGTATCCGTCAACCGAACCGGTTATCAGTTTAGAAGTGCGGTAAGGTTCCAAGGTTGGAAGGCCTTCCATAAAGCGAATCAATTCATCGGTCAGTTGACTAAGCGTCAACACATTGTCTTGGTATTTAGCCAAATCTTTAATATCCACAACCGGTTCGGTGATATAAGGCACGCTACCGAATTGCACGCCCAATTGGTAATAAACCCAGCAGCGAATAGCGCCTACGTCCGAATAACGTTCGTTATACTCTTCTCTTGTCAGTTTATTTTCCGCCAGCATTTTATTGTAGTTATACAAAATATCGTTGCAATTTTGAATAACATTGTAAAACTTGGTAACGTTACTCCATTGATTATCCTTACCCGGATTGTTCAAATTGATTTGTTGCAAATCGAGTGAAGCATTGTCCGTAACATCGAGCAAGTCGCCCCTCAGTTCGTTCAAAACAACAACGGGCGCAGCCAGTTCCATCACCTTGCCATACAAGCCCAGTATGGCGGCATCGGCATCATTTGCCGTCGAATAATAGTCATCGTAATCTACCGCTTCGTCAATATCGGCGTCTATACAAGAGGCAAATAGCAAACAAGATGATAGGGTTAATGATAAAAATATTTTCAAAGTTTTCATTCTATATTCTTTTTTAAATCTTACATTTCTTTTTTTCTTAACTTCTCAACTTATTGTCTTACAACTCAAGTTTGAATCCGACAGACAAGGTTTTAGGATGAGGTATAAAACCGCCATCTATCCCGTAGTACAAGGGACTTTGACCTAGCTGAAATTCGGGATCCAAGCCTTTGTATTTTGTCAAGGTCAACAAGTTTTCGCCTGTCATAAAGAATGTACAACTTCTCAGTACGTTGTAGTTTATCGGCAATTTGTAGGCCAGCGTTACCGCTTTCAGTTTCAGGTACGAACCGTCTTCGATCCAACGGTCGGAGAAGCGCGAATTACCCATTGGGTCGCCCAGTACGGCACGAGGAACATCGGTAACGTCGCCTTCCACTTTCCAGCGGTTTCTGACAGCCTGCGTCTGATTATCCATGTTGGTCATGCTTTCGAGCTGCGCCCGGGTGTAATTATATACATCGTTTCCTACCGAATAGGTCATAAATACATCCAGGTTCCATCTGTCGTATGTAAAGTTGCTGGAGATTGAACCGTAAACGTCCGGATTCGGATCGCCGATTACTACCCTGTCATCTTCATTAATCAGGTTATCTACACCCGGGTTCTGATTTACGAAACGTACATCACCGGCTGCAAACGGCGCCCGTACAAGTCCTTGCATAATACCCAATCCATCGGTAGCCGCTTCGCCTTGTGTGGCATATACGCCATTGGTTTTGTAACCATAGAATACGCCCAGCGGATTGCCTTTTTTGGTGAGTATTTGAGCGCCACAAACAGATGTGATGTATTCATTGTCTTTCAGGCCGGTAACTTCATTTGTGTATTTCGACACGGTAAGACCCAGATTCCATTTCAAGGGCCCGTCAAGAATGCGTGTGTTCAATGAGAAATCGACACCGGTGTTTTCCATTGTTCCGTCATTGGTGATGTAGTAATCGAATCCCGATATGCGGGGAGCCGAAGACTGTGTTATCATATCCGAAACTTTGTTGTTATACCAGTCCACGCTCAGGTTCACGCGTTCGTTGAGGAAAGAAGCGTCAAGACCCACATTGAAGCGGCTCGATTTTTCCGGTTTCAGGTCGAAGTAAGCCAGGTTACCGCGTGTTAACCCGTATGTTCCGAGAATATTTTGCGGCAGATAATATTGCTTGCCTGCATAGTTTCCGATGTCGTCGTTTCCGGTTATTCCGTAGCCAACCCGCAATTTCAACACGTCAAACAAATCCGAGCCTCTCAGGAATTCTTCGCCGGTAAGCAACCATGCTCCCGAAACAGAAGGATAAAGCAAGAATGTGCTCACATCCTTTCCATACCGGGAAGATGCATCAGCCGAAGCGGTCAAGTTCAGGAAATATTTGCTCTTCAACGAATAATCGACAGTAGCGAAGATTGACATCCAGTTCCAGTTGCTAACTTGCCCGCCAATCTGACGAAGCAACGGGTCGCCATAGTTCACCGATTTAAAGTTATTCGAGCTGGAGTTATAGCCCTTGCCCCAATCGTCTTCAGCCTGATTGTTTTGATAACGGGCGCCACCGCGAACGCTTAAATTGTGGATGTAATTGAACGATGCATCATAAGAAACCGAACCTTCGCCATAGAGCGAGAACAAACGGTCAACCCGGTGTTGCAACTTATTGCGTACCGCTCCCAATGCCAATGTATCGAATGCCACTCCCGTAACAGGATAAAATATTCTTTCGCGTTCCTTGTTAAAGTTTACACCCAACAGCGCATTTGCCTTCAACTGTTCGTTGAACACATATTCGCCGCCAAAGTTTCCGATAAAGCGGTATTGGTTATTTTGCCTGTCGGACATGTTGACCAGCGAGCTGGGGTTGGAACGTCCGAAAATATCAACTCCTTCAATCACCGGAGAGATGCGGCCTTCGGTGCTATAAATATTTGTAGCCATGAAAGGCGATTTTGTCAGCGCCGAAAGAACAGGATTTGTATTTACATACGGCCCTTGATCTACCATATCCCTGGTTCCATAAACGAAACTCATGTTGGCGGCCATTTTGAACTTGTTGCTCAATTTCACTTCCGAGTTGAAGCGTGTATTGAAGCGTTGATAATTGGTATTCTTCACCGTACCACCCTGGTCGAGGAACCCGATAGACAGTGCGTACAAAGCCACTTCATCACCCCCGAACACATTCATGTAATAGTTCTGGTTGAAGCTTGGATCGTACAATTCTTTCTGCCAGTTGGTATTGTGGTTGTACCTGTAATAATCCACGTTGCCTTCGTATCCCCACAGTTCTTTTACCGGACGCTCGCTGTTTATATAAGGCAAGCCTTGTATCTGCGATGTGGACAGGCCCGAAGATTGCAACAAATCGGAAAGCAGCAACTTATGATCGGTGGCGCCCAATACCGGAATGGTTGCAGGTTCAAAGCTTATTCCCGTATGCATGTGGAAATTAATCTTGGTTTCCATTTCTTTTGCCCGTATGGTTCTGATAAGGATAACGCCATTGGTCCCTTTAACACCGTACTGCGAAGTTCCGTCCTTCAGTACCGTAATACTTTCGATGTCTTTCATATCAATCGAGGCCAAGGGATTGGCAAAATAATTACCGACCAACGAAGCTGAATAAGCCGAATTTTCGTAGGGTATTCCATCGAGGATATACAGCGGTTGCGAACCGGCATGCATTGTATTGAAGCCTCGCAAGTAAATATTCGCTCCATCGCCGGGCGCTCCCGAACGGTAAACGACGTTCAAACCTGCTACTTTTCCCTGAAGGATGGCGTCAGCCGTAGCGCCGGTACTCAAAATCGCGTTTTCCTTGATAGGAGTCCATGCATTGGTTATTTTCAGCGGCGATATGTCGCCCGAAGGGGCTACGATGTTATCGAATGTACTTTTGAAGCCTTCTTCATAAAGTTCAATATCAATGGCGCTTCTATCTCTGGACGAAATATCTTTGCCGGTAAATCCGGGTCCTGAGACATGCAAAATAACGCTCGCTGTGGGCAACTTAATGGTATATTGCCCGTTATCGTCGGTCATAGCCGACGAAACTCCGGGAAGGGTGATGCTTATACCCGGCAAAGGCTGCTTGGTTGAAGCGCTCTTCACAGTTCCCGAAACAGTATAAGCAAAGTTTTCCCGTCCTTGTGCCCGTAATGAGGACAAACCTATTATACACGAAAGTAATAACAAGGAACAAGGAATTATATATTTTAATATTTTCATAGTGTTATACATTTTGTATTTTATCATATTACAATTCACTCTATTCTAAATTAGTCAGTTACATCCACCAATGGAACAAACTTTATATAATCCAGGAATATCATACCACCATACACATCTTTTATACGCACAGTGTTAGCAATATATAAGGTCGATTTTCCATAACGCGGGCAGATGAGTTGTTCCTTGTCTCCGAATGCATCGCTTCCGTCAAAGAAGTTTTCGGCTCCGGCATCACCGGTTACCATGAAGAATCCCACATTCGATTCGGTAGTATCTGTTTTGTAGCGAAGGAATTGCGTTTCGGCAGGTGTATCGCCGGCAACAGATTTTGTAACAAACACGGCATCATTCTTGAAGTTATTGTCGATTTTACGATCGCCGTTGCGCGACAATTTTGGAGCATCGGGGAAACTAATCAGCAGTTTTTCTTCCTGTATCATCGGATACCAGTTGTCGCTGCTAAAGGTGTTGGAGCCATTGTAGTGCCAAGGTATATCGTCGTGGGCAACCGCATAAATTTTGTAGCCTACCGAGTTTAATACCGGATTGAACTCGATGTAGCAGTTCGACACACGTCCCATGTAGCCGTATGCTGCTGCGGCATTGCTGTTGTAATAATAGGTGAATGTTTGCGTTACCGTATTCATTGTAACTCCGTCGGCATTCAGTGTATCCCAGCGGAAAAAGTTACGGCTTTGGCTGTTCATCATCATATCGGCTTCGCCGCTGGCCCAGTTTCGGGTTCTTTTCGACCAGGCGTTTCCGTCAGCATAAACCGAGGTGTAATCTTCGCCTTCGATAATAAAGGTTTTGATTTTATTTTCGTAAACCTTTACATCGGCATCCGAAAATTCGTAAACAATACCATTCGATGCCTGATACTCTGCTACCTTATTGGATACTTCTATTTCGACTCCGTCCACCGACAGGTATTTGCCGTTGCCCGAAATTTCAACCGGTAACAAAACGCAGTCTTTGAAAAATTCCACTTCCAGCAGCGAATCTTGTTGTGCCTGTTCGGGGCGAACAAAATACTTAGCATACTTGGCCTTCACCCTGTCGGCAACAGTAGAATTTACCAAAATAAAGGTATAGTCTTCTTCTTCGTTGTTGAGCTGGTATTGATCCAGCACAACGTTCCGGTTTACCCATATTGTATCATATACAGGACGGGCTTGTTCGTCTATACCCACCTGAACACTTCGTTCGGTATCCATTTCCAGGTTATCCAGACTTTTGATAAAGTCTATCTGAGCATATCCGCTTTTAGCCGACAGGTACTCCCATACACTTTTCCGGGTGGTAATTACTCCGCTTATAACGTGCAACAGACCGTTGGAAGTTGTGATGTTATACGCTTCGCCGTCCATGGCTATATTGCCTATCTTGCCGTTATTGGCTTTTACCCGTTTGGTATTTATCATTTCCACGGCATCGGTCGCAAACTGTCCACCCGCAAGCGGATAGGACAGATAAGCGATGTGATTCTTCACCAACGAAAGCAGGGTTTCTTCGTCCGACTGGCCGGATATGCCCGCCGAGGCCAATGCGCTGTTTGAGGGCGCAAAAACCGTAACAGACTTATCGCCCGACAAGAACACATCGTAGCCGGTTTTCTTCAGGATAGCGGCAAAATCCGAGGTTTCGGGATTGGAAGCGATTACTTGCATAATCGTTTCCTTTTCCCGGTTGTTTTTCACCTCTATATGGTCGTCCCACTGGTTATCGCAGGCAGGCAGACACAAAATACAGATTGCAATTAAAATATTGCGGTATATTGGCATTAATTTCATAATCATCTTATATTAATCAATTTCAGTTTATTTTTATTCTTCACCTTCTACCGGCGCTTCTTCGCATTCCGAGTATGGCCATATCTGGCACCATGGGGTATCGCGGTAAATCATGTTGCCACGGATGTCTTGTTTTGGCCATACCTGGTCTTCTTCCAGCGGAATGAAATGTATTACGTCCCACATGGGAGCAAAACGGGCATCGGTAACACCTTCTATGCGCAATATATGGCGACCGGTGGTAGCTACATCAATAATTCCCACCAGGAAACAAGCGTTTGCCGTATCCGGGTTTTTCTTCAAACTCATGGTGTAGAGTCTTTGTCCTTCCGATTCCAGTTTGGCATGGAATGCATCGTCCACATCAGTCATCGAATAACTCGAAGGTTTTTTCGTATAATCGAATGTAGTAATACCCAATATCTGGTCGTCCTGTCCGGTTTGCTTGAATATGGTTCTGATGTCGGCTCTTTTAGTCGAACTATCGGTGTTGGCATAACGCAGACCTACCCATACCTTGTATTTTCCTTCAACCAGGAGAGGCAGCGTGAAATTCACCCACTGAATAGTAGCAGCCACATCTATACGGAAGCTGATGTTATCGCCATTCACATAGTTGTTGTCCTTGGTTACGGTGGTTGCATAACCATTGGCATTGTAAGTGAGAGCGCCCGGGTTTTTACCGCCGAATTCAATTTCCGACAATTCGCCTTTGGCAAAGGCTACCGATGTTCCGGCTTTGCGGAAGTTTTTCAAGGACATTATTTCGGGCTGTTCGGCTATATCCCAGTAAACGCGGTAAGCTGCACGCTTCACGATTTCGATATTTCCATTGATTTTATGAATCACACCATTCGAGCAGGACAGGTCGGTATAGGCGCTTTCCCTGTCAACCAACGCTCCCGGCTCTATTTGTCCGTTAATATTGAAGTAGTTGACATATACTTTGTCCACATCGCGTTTCAAGCTAAGCACCTGGTTTTGCACGATAGTCTGCAACGACGACTGCATCAGCAAATCGGCCACATAATTCAAACCCGATACACAGTGATAGGCTACATAATTGAATAATAGCTGGTTATCATCGGTTATATCAGGCGTATTTTTCCTCAACCTCACCAACAAATCTTCTACGCTGCTGATTCCTGCTTCGGCGTAGGAATCGTTATCCTGAACAAAGTATGTAAACCACAGACCTCGTTCCCCTAAAGTATCCAAGGTTTCGCCCAGGCTGGTTCTGTTGAAGATTTCCTTAAACAAACCGTATTGTATCGGATCCAAGGATTGTACCACATCGGTAATTGATTGGGCGGGAGGCGTCAGTACGTTGTCTATTTTATGCAAATAACCGTTAGCTCCACGCAAATCCTTTTCGGCAATGCGCGCTTGCCTGTTCACCCTTATAAATACATCTCCGGCTTCATCTTCGGTTTTGGTGGTGATGTATTTTTTCAGGAAGTTGGCCGATGCCAGGCGTCCGTCAATAAAATCGGCAGTAGGAATTGTATCCGGTACCAGATGGTATTTCACAATTTCTTCGGCTTCTTCTTTGCTTAACGCGGGCAAGGTTTTGCCAACACGACCCAGATAAGCATCAACAGCCTCGTTGGTTGGTGCAAAAAGCGTATAAGTACCGTAAGCATGTACGGTTCCGCGCATGTTACCTATTTCAATAATCTGAAGGAAAGAAGATAACTCGGCTTTGCCTTCCATTATTTCATCGAGCATCAGTTCGTCAGATACCTGAAACTGGTCATCCACATCTTTTTCGCATGATACAAAGCCCAAGAGGCCGACCACTATGGCGAGATAGCTGAAAATAGCTATTCTGCTTCTAAATTTATTTATCGTCTTCATAATGTATATATGTTTTTGTTAATTCTGATAAAATGGATTTTGAACCAAATTCTTATTATTCTTCAATTCAGCGTCGCTTATCGGATAATAATGGCTGTTGTGATTTCCTTTCCATTTATTTTGGAGACTGGTTGCTTTATCGGGCGTAGCCGCATATACGGCAAGCCTCAACAAATAGTCGATACCGGCATAGTTGTCTCTTTTTGCATTTCTCAAAATATCGAACCAGCGTTTACCTTCAAATGTAAATTCACGGCCTCTTTCCTGCAATATAAACTCTTCGAGCAGGTTGGCATCTATCAGCGTTCCTTCCGGGAACAAGTCGGTAGATTCCGGCGCGGCGGCGCGACTTCTGATTTCTTTCACCAGCGCCAATGATGCTTCCAGTTGAGCCTGATCGCCGCTTTGTTTGCCCAATTGATTCAAGGCTTCGGCTTTCATCAGATAAATATCGGGCAAGCGGTAAAATATCCAGTTGCTGAACGAGCGGGTTCTTTCCCTGAACGAATACAGGTTTCTGTCCAAGCCTATCCATTTCCAAACAAGGCCTTGCTTGTAGGATACGCCTTCGGTGCGTATATCGAACCAGCTTCTGTCGATACCGGACGGGATAAACAACTCGTACTGTAAATAGTCGGAGTTGGGTTGTATGTACCCGTCGGCAGCGCTGAACATACCGAAAAACGGATTTTCGTGGTCGGTTGCAAACTGCAGTTCAAGGATACTTTCCACCGAGTTTCCATCCACATAGAGCGATTGGAAGAAATTGTTCACATCGCCTTCAACCGGATAGTAAGCTACACACGGATTGCCCATGGCATCTTCGGCCTGCACTTCATCTTTGGCGATGGGGAACAACGAGAACTGACCCGAATTGATGATTTGCGAAGCTTCTCTTTCGGCATTAAAATAATCTTCTTTCCACAAATAAATATCGGCCAAGAGGGCTTTCAGTCCCCATACGGTGAAGCGGCCCTTGTTGTAGGCCGGATTGGAGCCGTAGTTGAAAGGTATGCCCATTGATGTGCCGTTTTGCGATCGGTCCACACTTCTCAAGCTATATACCAGCGAATCGAGGATGGCTTCCTGCGATATTTTCACGGGCATGTAATTCTGTCCGTCATTTGTAGAGGCAACAGTTACATAAGGCACATCGCCAAATGTTCTGACCAGGTAGAAGTACATCAACGACCGGATACAGATAGCTTCGGCTTCGTATGCTTTCAGCTGTTCTATCGTAAACGACTGGTCGATGGTTTGCGTTTTCTTTGCAAACTCCAACACGGTGTTACAGTTGTTAATTACTGTATAAAATTTCCCCCAGCTGGTAAACGAGTTTGTTGTTGCTACTTCGCCGTTCTGTATGCTCACCCAGTCGGTAGATGCAGCTTTGGTAGTACGCACACCTAACGACAGTTCGGCGCGGTTTTCGCCCCAGGCATACACTTTCAGCATCACGTCTGCGTCCATCATGGCTGCATAGCAACCCATCACACCGGAGTTAACCTCTTCTTTTGTTTGCCAAAATCGTTCGAGGATTACCCCATCCTCTGGTTCCAGGTCAAGGTAATCGCATGACGAAAAACATGTAAGAACAGAGATTATTCCTATTAATAAATATCTATATTTTTTCATATTCTTAATTTTTACTTTTATTCGTTTTACATTCATCATTAAAACCCTAAATTGAAACCAAACACAAATTGTTTTGCCCTCGGCGCGCGAGAATAATCCCGTCCCACTGATCCCAACGCCCCGGAAATGGATACTTCAGGATCCTGACCGGTGTATTTTGTCCAAGTGTAGAGGTTTTGCAAGGTTACCCAGAGAGACAAATCCTGTAAACGGAGCGTGTTTGCAAGTGCGCGCGGCGCATTGTACTTGAAGGTTAGGGTCTTCCATCTCAGGAACGAGCCATCTTCTACAAAGCGGTCGGAACCCAGCCAGTTGTAGCCTTTACCATACAAAGCGCGTGGCAACAGGTCGGATGGAGCTGTATCTTCGGTACCCACCGGATACTCGTTCCGGAAGCGTTTGAGTACGGCTTTACTTTGGTTGTCGTAGTTGTACAATTTTTCCATGTTCATACGTGTCATGTTGATGACATCGTTTCCGTAACGGAAGTAGAACCACGAACTCAAGGTAAACGATTTATACTTTATTGTCGGGCCAAAACCACCGGTGAACAAGGGATTATAGTCGCCCAGATACACAACGTCCTGCAAGTTGATGTTACCATCGTTGTTGATGTCTTTGTATCTGGCATCCCCTGCCTGAAATTCGTAACCGATAGAGGGATAGCCGAACTTCATACCCACTTCTTCGGCCTGACCGTATTCGTTGATTGTCCAAATGGTATTTCCGTTTTTATCTTTGGCTTTTGTTTGTTCGCCGTTCAGGTAAACGCCATCGTATTTATAGCCGTAGAACGAACCGTAAGGCTGGTCTAATTCGAGACGAATCAGGTAATCGCCATTTTTGTTCCAGGCGCCGCTTTCCAGATTATAATATTCCGAGAATTTGCGGAGGTAGTTCTGAGAGCGTGCTATGTTGAAGCCAAAGTTCACCGTCAAGTCTTTGGAGCGGTAAGGAGTTGATTGAATATTGACGTCCCAACCGATATTTTCCACGGTATTCAGGTTCATGGTCATTTTACCGATACCTGCTGTGGAAGGTATGTTTTCGTCGCTAAGACCACCTTTGGTTTTCTTGGTGTAGTAGTCGAACTCAAGATTGATGCGGTCGTTGAAAGCTATCAATACAAAACCTAAATTGGTTTGGGTCGTTTTTTCCCAACGCAAATTATTCAACGCCAGCGATTGCGGATAGGCAGCTTGCTGACCGAGGTAGTTATAATCGTAAGTACCATAATTACTGTAATACAGGTAATCTTTGCTAGGTGTTCTACCATTTACCCCCCACGAAGCTTTCAACGAGAGGTCGTCTATCCATTTCTGGCTGCTCATGAACGATTCTTTCGATATTCTGTAACGTCCCGACAAGGCCGGGAACCATCCGTAGCGGTAATTCTTACCAAAGCGCGAGTCGCCGTCCACGCGGATACTACCGTAAACAATGTACCGGTCCATCAACACATAATTGACGTTTGCCAATGCCGAAAGTCCTCTCCGTTGCGAGAATCCCGAGCTAAGATCTCCGTTTGTTACACGGGAAGCAATGGATGGGTCTTGCAAAATGGCAGACGGCAGATTGGTGGTAACGGTTTTAAACGAGTTACCTCTGCTTTCGTCTGTGGTTAAACCCAACAAGGCAATCAGGCGGTGTTTTTCGTTGTCGGCAAAGTTGGGCGTCCAACGCGCTTGCGTATTGGTATATATCACAAATTTGTCGTCATCCGAATCCAAGGCCGTATTTACACGTGTATCGTTCCAGGGTAAACCGGTAGCCGATTGAGGTGCAAACTGCTGGTTTTTATTATTGAGTATCGAGAATGATACATCGGTAGAATAACGGAATTGCGAATTGTAGTCGTAAACCAGCGAGAATTTAGGCACCGCATTTTCGCTGCGGGTATTGTTTTTACCTTCCCTGGCCATCGCCACCGGGTTATAAACGCTTTCGTACGAACCTTGTTTGTTGGTAGCAGGCGTAAAATACTGCGATGTTTTTTCGCCGCGTTCGTTGTAGTAGTAAACACCCTGATTCGGCATTTTTGTATAGGCTTTGTCGCGCAAGTCTTTGTCTCCACCGGGCAGGTAATGCTTTTGCTGGTCGGAATGCGTGTAAGCAATGTCCGCCGAGAAGCGCAGCTTGTCCGACACAAAGTAGTCGAGGTTCATACGTGTATTCAAGCGTTGGTATCCTGTTTCGATGGTGATACCTGTTTCGTCCCAGTAGCCTGCCGAGAAACGGTAACGCACTTTTTTGCTACCCCCCGTCAGCGAAAGGGTATATTCTTGACCAATACCTGTCTGGGTCAGTTCTTTCACCCAGTTGGTATTGTTGGAGTAATTGTAATAGTATTCGGGATTGGTAGGGTCGAATCCCAATTCGGGGATAGTATTGGAATCCACAATAGTACCGGCATTTTTCATTGCTTCGAGAATGGCGGTAGAATATTCGTATCCCGAAAGTGTTTTAATCGGGTCGGGTTGCTGGCTGATGGTCAGCGTGCTTCGGAAACTGATTTTCGGCGGGCTGATAAATCCGCGTTTGGTAGTAATCACCAACACCCCGTCGGCTCCTCTCGAACCCCATACAGCGGCGGCGGCGGCATCTTTCAACACCACGATTTCGGCTATATCTGTCGGAGGTATATTCAACATTTGCGAAAATTCTTCTTCGGTTGCCGTAGAGAAGTCGATGCTGCTGGCGCCTACTTCTTTTTCCATCGGAATACCGTCAACAACAATCAAGGGCTGGTTATCGCCGTTGATAGAGGTCAACCCGCGCACACGGATAGACATCCCACCACCCGGGTCGCCGGTAGAACCTACAATGTCCACCCCCGATATACGTCCCTGCAAGGCATCGTCAATAGATGCGGCATGAACTTCGGCAATATCATCGGCATTTACGCGTCCGATGGCCATGGAGAGGTCTCGCTGGTCAATCATCAAACCGCCGATGCTTTGCTTGGGCTTGGCTGTTACTACAGCTTCTTCCAGCATCTGCGTGTCGTCGTCCAAAATTATATCCAGCACACGTTTGTCGCCCACTTTAAGAACTCTGTCCTTAAAACCTATATATCTGACAACCAACATACTGCTTTTCACATCAACCATATTGATACTGAAGTTACCATCCAAGTCGGCAACAGCGCTCGATAAAGTACGGTTATCTTTATCTCTTTCTATGACAGTTGCCTGCGGCAAAGGGAATTTATCTCTATCGGAGATGGTACCACGTACCAAGGTTTTTTGTTGTGCAAACAATCCTCCGGGAAGCGATACTATAATACCCAAAACAAGGCACCATATTCTAACTGTTTTTTTCATATCTTGTTATATTTCGTTTTTCTTTGATATTTTTATTATCCATAGCAGTTTTTTTGCTGCATTATTGCACTTCAAAACCGAAGTATCCGTTTAACTCATGAATCACAGCATTTCCGGCTGGCCTGTTGCTTCGGAAGTTGTCGGGAGAACTGGCCGATACAGCGCCACGCGTAAGGGCGACACCTGTTGTGATTGCTGTTGCAGGACGGCTCTTGGCTACATCAACCAGCAGAGCGCCATCCTGACTTGTTACAGTCTGCGGAATAAAGGTCATGTTGCCATTGGCAGCCTTCGTTACCCGCACATAAGTTCGTTGATTGATCAAGCCCAAACTTTCTTTGTTTGCCCGGTACATGGTAGAGGCCAATTCAAAAGTCGGTTGATTCACATTATACGGATAGAGGTACGCCAATCCATCGTCGGCATATACCCGTCCTTGCAAAAAGTGTGCACGGAGGAACAATGCAGCCGCTTCCTTTTCGTTGTTGGCATTGGCTTCCACAGCGGCCAAAGGAGGAACCAGGCCCTGGCTTTGGGCTGTCAGCATATAGGTATTGCTCACCATCAATATAGTGTAGAAATTTCCTTCGGCTATACCGCTCAATTCGTCGGTATCGGTAGCTTTCAGGGCAGCTTTCACATAATTGACAAAAGTGGTTACATTCCGGTTTTCGACGCCGGCTTTTTCGATGTGGCGCCAAAGTGTTCCGCTTGTCCATCCTGCTGCTTCGCCTGCTTTTGTTTTACGTGGCGAATATTGCAGAAATTCTCTGTTACTTCCTTCGTAATCGGTTGTCCAGACTGTTCCGTTATCAAAAGCTTCGAGTTTTTTCACCGTAACAAATGTGTTGTCTTCCACGTTTCCGGTAGCTTGAAGCCTGTCGTTTTTGAAACGTATCAGGTCTCCGTAAGCGCTCACGCGGAAAGCCCAGCCATTGTATTGGGTGTTGAATGTACCCGGACCGTCGCCACCTGCAAACGAGGTGATTTCGGTATTGACATCATTGTCTTTATAGCCCTTGAACAAATGCATGGGAATCAATTGTCTTACACGACCTTCGGCATTGCCCGAAAGCACCAGGCTGTTGCTGAAACCATCGGTGTTGGCATCGTAAACAAAACCATCTTCTCTCAACTGTGCATCCGACACTTGTATAAGCGTGTACCTTTCTTTGTCGTAACCGCTGATAATACTTCTCATCAAATCGGTTCTCAACGAATTGAAGAAATATTTAATGTAAGCGGCATTCAGTATCGAATAGTCGGGGTTCAGGAACATTTCGGAGTAAACGGTTTCAAACAGCGAGCTCTTGATTACATGGTCGATGGTGTAGATAAGTCCATTGCTTGCATATTTCTTATCCACAACGCCAAAGTCATCGTATCCGGCGCCGGTTGAGCCTAAGCCGTTCAGGTATTCACCCGTATAAACTTTTTCACCCTTAAAAGTTGAGGGATAAACCATACCGTCGGCCATGTGGGTATTTATTAATGTAAAAATAGCATCCAGCGGCACATCCTTTATATCGTCGTAATATTTCAGGATTTTGTCGTTGATATATTGTTGAAGCGCTTCATTGGTAGGTATAAACATGGTGAAACCGGTTTGTTCCGTATTGGTAGCGCCTCTTCCTGCCGATTCAAATGCAGGCGAAAATGCAAGAAAAGACTCATCGTAGGCTTTTACATACACATGCTCAATATTGAGTTCGGGATGTAGTTTCTTATAGAAGTCGGTTACAGCAAGTACAGGTTCCCAATAAACTTTAAACGCCCAAGCGCCCGCAAGCGTCTTGTAATCCAACAGTTCGTTTTTGAACACGCTATACTGCGGATCGCGCAACACTTTGTCCAGGTTTGGCAAAGGATAGTTGACCACATTCACTTCCTGTACAACCCCGTTGCGTGCAATAATTCCTTCGGGATAAGCCGGATTAAGAACAATTTCGCCATCAATAAGGTTTCTCCCTGTGTAAGGAGTATTGGGAAAGAAAGTGTTGTAATCACTGGGCAAAAAGCCTGTGTGTGAGGCATACGAATCCATAAAAACAGGCAGATATTTGAAATTATTCGCCAAAGCGCCTGTTGTAACATCATAACTAAACCCACTTGGCCCATTTTGGTCAATCACCCAGTTTCCATCATTGTCAGGATCCTGATAGATTCCTTCATGGAAATTGGTTTTCTTTTTGAACGACTGACCGGGCAAATACTCACGGTTGATAACGCCGTTGTAATAATCGCCCAGGTTCGACAGTTTCCAATCGGAGAAAACCATTGAATAGGCTACAATAGTGTTGGCTTCTTCCTGTGGTATGTCGGCCACCGAGGCATAACCCTTCTTTTGCAGATAAGTGGCAAAGGCCTCATTGTTGGGTGCAAAAACGGTGTAGATACCGCCTTCTTTCAGCACCGGAGCGTAGGGCGTTCTATCGACTAATTGCAGGTAGCTCGTAAAACGGCCTTCATCTGCCAAAACTTGATAAACAGGTTTGGCCAACCAATCCGGTTCATCAAAATATTTATCGTAATCGTTACACTGAACGAATACTACTAAACAAAAAAACAATAAAAAGATATTCTTTATTCTCATAATCCAGACATTAAGATTTTTATGAAATAGATATTCAAATATTTTAGTTTATTAAATTACAATACATTACAATAGGTAGGTGGGTTAGATTCAGGCTCAACCCCAAGCTCAATTATCGGGTTTCTGTTTCATTTTTTCATGGTTTTAAAGTATTTTATTTCGTTTAACATTAATAGGCTTATTTTTACGCATTTTTTTACTCTACAAATATACGGCTCCTCTACCAAAGGTATAATGAAAAATTATCCAAAAACATGTATTATTGTACATCTTATGCAAAAATACCACATTTAGGGGAGAGCCACATTTGAATTGAGAATTGAGAGTTATTATTCACAATTGTTTTTTTTGATTTTTACAATATCTCAATATACTGCTTATGTCTTTCGGTAAAGTACCTATAAAAGACTACGCACGTTACAGATGAGATTCCTCCCTTTGGTCGGAATGACTCGCCTATTGGTGGCTTAAGGGAGGAATCTCCTGCTCATATCAGCAACTTCACCGAAAGGCATAAGTGGTTCTCAATATTTCAATTTTAAAATTAATTCTCAATTCCCGAAGAGTAAATTTCCGCTTCTACCACACGCAACTGCCCTTTCGCATTCAAGGCATTGGGGTCTTTGTACAAATCCAGTTCGCCGGCAGATTGAGCGGCCACTTCCACTATTCCGCCGAAAGCGTCCTTGTCTTCGCTCTGTCCTGCCAGTTTTAGGGTAACAAAGCGTCCTTTTTGCGGTGAAAAGGGGATATTGATGTATCCCAGGCTCTTCGCCGTTTCGCCTTTATACACTTCCTTGTCGTCCACAAAAATCTGGATGGGGTAGCTGCGCATTCTCCAACCGGTGAGTTTCAATTCCACTTCGCTGACGAGGGCGTCTTTTTCCAGTTCGTATTTAATCCAGCCTGTTCCGAGCCTGCCATCGTTCGTCCATTCCGAAAGTTCGTTGTCGTCGTAGCTCAGGAGGGCTTTATCTTCATTGCTTCCGGCTGTTGCACCAACAATTCGCAGCGATTGACGCGAAACGCTGTACGATTTCCCGGATGGCGTAGCGCCTCTCGTCAGGTTAACCGGCTGATGTTCGCCACTAATGTAGGTCGATAACCCATTGCTTTCCTGCACCGGAACCGAACTGAATGTAACCGTAGCCGGTTTGATTCCGTCCGATACGGCAGTCAGTCTTATTTTTCCGCTTTTGTTGGTCGAGCGCACCAATACCCGGTTCACACCGCATTCAACGGGCAGTTGCTGCGATAAAACGTAGTTATTATCGGCGCCTTTCGCCAATCCGCCACGCCATTCGGCAGGCCCTTCGAGGCTGAACGAAATGGTGTTGTTGGCCAGAGGGCAGCGGCGACCGTCCTTGTCCACTACCTCCACTTCCACCAAGACCAGGTCGTTGGCGTTTGCCAAAAATCCGTCCGGGGCCGATGTTACCTTCATGCGTATTTCGGCAGGTTCGCCCGCCGTTTCTATTTTGTAGCGGCTGAGAATCTTGTGGTTGGCATCGTAGCTCACAGCCTCAATTGTTCCGGCCTCCCACTGCACATTTCGGAAGGTGTATAAAAAATGCTGGCTCCGTTCGCCCATTCCGACCGATTTTCCATTGATGAACAGTTCGGTTTGTTCTCCGGTCGAAACCACATATATGTCTTTTTTCACCTGACTGTCGTAGTTCCAGTGCCCACAGATGTAAGCGCCGTGCGTTTCGGTATCCACCCAGCCGTTCCACATCACTTGGTGGGCAAAAAAGGCATCTTTAGGTATGCGCATGGCATCCACCACGCCACTTCGCCGGTAATTCTCCGCACCGCGGTAATGCGTATTCGAATCGTGGAAATGGATTTTTGCACCACCCGCACTCACCCGCTTGCCCGTCCCCGGACGAACACGGTAGTAATCGCTCCAGCGCGTAATCAGTTCCACAAAAAACGAATCCTGATTGCGGTTGTAGGGGCTGGCATCCTGCCCCTTGTGCAAAGGCCCGTCGCCATCCTTGTGGAAAGGATAGGAATAATTGTCCCAATACTTGCGTAACCCTTCGTCTCGGCAATATTCGGTCGCCCACATCGGAATGTGCGCGCTTTTATTGATGTACAGCATCTCGCCGCCATACTCGGCAATTTTACTGTCAAGCATTTCGCGCGAACCAATCGCCCGTCCGCCATACGGGTCGTACTGGTCGCGAATGGCTTTCAATTCAGCCATGTGTTCTTCGCTAATACTCTCATTTCCACCTTCATAAAAAATGATGGATGGATTGTTGCGGTTATAGATAATGGCATCGCGCATCAACATCACCCGGTGTTCCCAACGCCTGTCGTTCACATCCTTTTCGGAGTCTCCGGCGGGCATGGCTTGCATCAGCCCTACCCTGTCGCAGGATTCCACATCCTGTTTCCATGGCGTAACGTGCATCCAGCGAACCAGATTACCGTTACCCTCCACTATCATGCGGTTGCTATAATCGCTCAGCCAGGCCGGAACCGACAGGCCAACGGCAGGCCACTCGTTGCTGGTGCGCTCGGCATAACCTTTCAGTTGAATCACGCGGTCGTTGATTATTACCATTCCGTCCCTGAAAGCGGTTTTGCGGAAGCCGGTGCGGGTTTTCACCACATCCACCGCTTTGCCGTCCACGTTCAGGATAGTATATACATTGTACAGGTAGCCGTAGCCCCAACTCCAGAAATTCAGGTTTTCGACACGCTCGCCGGTTTTCAGGCTGCGGGTTTCGCCTGCTGCTATCTTCAGCGGAACGCCGGACATCCTTTTCAGAATCTGTCCGTCCATGTCTTCCACCAGCACATCCAGCTGAATTTCCTTTTCGGTCATCCATTCGTTTCTGACTTCCGCTTCGGCGTAAATTACCGCATTTTTTTGGGTAATATCTATTTCGCGCGCATAAACATACGTGCCGGTTGTTCCCAGATTGCTGTACAGGGGCAAGGTCTGGTACAATTTGTTTGTAACATGCAGATACACATTTTTGGGAATGCCACCGTAGTTGGCATTGAAATTCTTGTCGTTCCATTGATAGGCCGAGCGGGTCGCTTCTTCCTTGTATCGCCACGAGTTGTCGATGCGGACAGCCACTACATTGTCTTTTCCGCCGAAGTTCGCGTAGTCGCTAATATCAAGCCCGCAAGCCATTACGCCATTTTCGTGTATGCCCACATAGTGTCCGTTGATGTAGAATTTTCCGCCAAAACGGATGCCTTCAAACTCAAGGAATATTTTTTTGCCTTTGTCGTTTGCCGGCAGTTTGAAATGCTTGCGATACCATACAATGGTGTCGGTGTGCTCGTAGATAGACACACTAAAGGCTTCGTCTTCGTTAAACGCCTTGGGCAGGGTAATTTTATCCCAGTAGGAATCTTTAAAATCGACCTGATGGGCATTTTCCAGTTCACCAATATGAAGCAACCACTGCGAGTTGAAATTATACTTCATCCGTTCATTCCCGTTAAAGGTCTGAACAGCGTTGGCCGGATGGAGGAAGAAAAATGCCACACAGAGTAGCGGGAAAAGGGTTTTATTATTCATGGTTAAAAAAATTCCGTAGGGGCGGGTTTCAAACCCGCCCCTACACAAGGTTCAAAGTTTTAGATTCCGTACACAAAATTCAAGGTTTTCAATATGTCATCAATGCATTGGGCTTAACTGAACAAATGTACACATAACACTTCATATTCAACTGTATTATTGTACAAAAGAATAGAATCCCGTACACACTACGAAAAAAAGAAAGACTAAAATTCGCTACAAAATGGGATATTGTACAGGTAACACAAAATTTTATTCGTTTTAATTCAGTAAATTGCATTATAATTACTACTTTTGAGGGCTTGAAATCAATTACCATTGACATGAGTATAACAAAATTTATTCCATTGTGCCTCTGTCTGCTGTCGTCCATATTACCCTTATTTTCGGACGAAGGAAACAATTTTCATTTCTACCAGATCAGTACCAAGGAAGGTTTGTCTCAGAATACCGTCCGCACTATTCTCGAAGATAAGAAAGGCTTTATTTGGGCAGGCACCCTCAATGGGCTTAACCGCTACGATGGCTACCAGATTGTAACATACAAGCCGCATGTAGGCGACTCGCATTCGCTCATCGACCACCGCATAAAAGATGTGTTTCAGGATAAAGACGGGCTGCTTTGGATTAAAACCTACAAAAACGGATTCAGTTGCTACGACCCTGTGATCGACACATTTACCAACTACTGGTCGGAAGACGCCAACGAATCGGTTCACCTGTTCTCGAATTATTTCGAGGCCTCTACCGGCGATATATGGTTGTGGGGAAATGCCAACGGCTGCCTGAAAATAAAGAAAGATAAGGGTGATTTTATTTCAACACTTTTCCTGAACGAAGAACAATCGGAACGTCAGGCCAATTGCCGGTTTTTGTTCGAAGATTCCAAATCGGCTATTTGGGCGGGCGGCAATCAGGGGCTTTATCGCATTACAGATGGCAATACCGAGGTATTCTTTATCAAAGGCCTCGAAAAACGTTCGTTTACAAAAGCCGTAGAACTAAATAACAAGATTTATTTCAGCGCCGAAGAATCCTCGATTATGGAATACGACCTGAAAAGCAAGCTATTCCACGAAATAAAATACACCGCCGGCAATAAGGCTTTTATCAACCTAAGCAAATTATCAAGCAACGAATTACTGATCGTATCGCGCTCATCGGAATTGTTTTCGTTCAATATCAACAACAGGCAGTTCTACAAACCCAAATGGAGCGACAACAAAGACCTGACCGGAAACATGGATTTCATCATTGATAAAAACGAAGGTATCTGGATATACAACGGCTCGGGCATTGTTTGGTATTACAACCCCGGTAATCTTCAATGCAAGAAAATGACGCTCATACCGTCCGATATTGTAAAAATTATCGACTATGAGCGATACAATATTTTTATCGACTCCAAAAATCTGATTTGGATTACCACATACGGCAACGGCATTTTCTGCTACGACCCTCAAACCGACAAGTTGGACAACTACCTGTACAACCCCAATCAAAACAGTCCGGCATCCAACTACATTCTGGCAATAACCGAAGACAAGTTTGGAAATATCTGGATTGGGAGCGAATATGCGGGGATAATAAAAGTAACCAAGCCCAAATACAGCGCCAAAATAGTACGCCCCGAAACTCTTACTTCCATCGGGAAAAACAACAACGTGAAGGCTATCTACGAATCCTCCTCCAACGAAATATGGGTGGGGACAAAAAACAGCAGCCTGTATGTATATGACGACGACCTGAGCGCCGGTAAAAATATCTACAAAGACCTCAACCCCTACGCTTTGCTCGAAGACAAACAACTCCGCATGTGGGTAGGCACAAAAGGCAACGGATTGTGGGTGCTTAACTCCATCAATTACAATTTAATTGCCCACTTCACGCATGTCGAAACCGACGATAAAAGCCTGAGCGGAAACACCATATTCAATATCTTGCAAGACAATAAGGGTAGAATATGGCTGGGCCTGTTTGGTAACGGAATTAATCTGGTGGAAGAACAAGGCAATAAAATATCGTTCAGGCACTTTTTCGAAAATGACGGCAACCGGAGTTATGTCCGCTATTTGTATCAGGATAGCAAAGGGCTTATTTGGGTGGGATGCAGCGATGGATTGATACGCTTCGACCCAGACGAATTGATGAAAAATCCCAAAGCGTTTGTTACCTACCACCTCGATTTGAAACGGAAAAACAGTCTGAACAGCAACGATGTAATGACTATTTACGAGGACAATAGCGGCCAAGTCTGGATAGGAACTTCGGGCGGAGGCCTCAATAAATACGTCAAGGCAACCGATAAGGAAGAAGAGCATTTTGTGGCTTACACCACCGAAGAGGGCTTGTCGGGCGACATTGTATCGGGAATCATCGAAGACCACGAGCAAAACCTGTGGATTAGCGGCGAAAGCGGAATAAGCAAATTCGACCAGAAGAACAATTCGTTTATATCCTACTATTTCTCCGACTTCACCTACGGCAACCATTTCAACGCCAATGCCAATTTAATATCCCGCAATGGCAATATGTATTGGGGAAGCCTCGACGGTCTGCTGGTATTCAACCCCGATTCCTTTATTTCGGATACCCCACCCTCGCCTGTTACGTTCACCAATTTCTTTTTATACGACCAAAAAGTGACGGTTGGAGACAAAGATTCGCCTTTGGAAAAAGCAGTTCCATACGCCGAAAAAATAGAACTGAATTACAAACAAAATACCTTTACAATTGAGTTTGCATCGCTAACCTCAAAAAATCAGGAAAGAACCAAGTACTCGTACAAACTGACGAACTACGACCGCCAATGGAGCGCTGCCAGCTACCTGAATACGGCAACATATAAAAACATAGCGCCGGGAAAATATACATTTATGGTGCGCTGCTGCAACAGCGATGGCATTTGGAACGATGAAATAGCCGAAATAGAAATTATCATAAATCCGCCGTTCTGGAAGTCGGTTTACGCCTATATAATATATGTATTGCTGGCCGTATTGCTCGTTTATATTACAATAAGGCTTGCCAACAAATTTTACACATTAAATAACACCATTGAAGTAGAAAAGCAACTGACAAACCACAAACTCAGGTTCTTCACCAATATTTCGCACGAATTCAGAACGCCGCTGACCCTGATTCGGGGCGCCATAGAGAATTTGAACGAACAAGCCGAAGTCCCCGAACGGATTAAACGGCACATCAACATGATAAACAAGAATTCGACCATCCTGACACGGTTAATAGACCAGTTACTCGAATTCCGGAAGCTTCAGAACAATGTATTGAGGCTCGACCTGGAGGAAACCGACATCATTGATTTTGTCAAGGAGATTTATTCCGGTTTTCAGGAAATTGCCCAGCAAAAACAAATTGAATACAACTTTTCCACCGATATAAGTTCGTTCAAGATGTATATCGACAGGCGGAAAATAGATAAAATCATTTACAATCTGCTTTCCAATGCCTTCAAGTTTACACCCAAAGAAGGCAAGATAGATGTTGTTATCGGCTTCAACTACCGAAACGAAACATGCGTTATTTCGATAAAAGACAACGGGATAGGTATTGACAAAGAAAAGCAGCACCTGTTGTTCAGCCGGTTTATGCAAATCAACTTTTCGGCATCCGGCACCGGCGTAGGCCTGTCCCTCGTCAAAGAATTTATTGATGTGCACAAAGGCAAAGTATGGTACGAAACCAATAACGACCAAGGTTCGGTCTTCAATGTCGAACTTTCGACATCGAAGGAGACGTACAAAGGCGAAAATTTCATACAAACATCGTATCCCGATGTGATAGAAAGCAAAACCGATTCCTTGGTTATGTACCCGTCCGAATCGATGGAAATAGCCCGTCCGAATATCGACGATTCGACCCTGGCCAACTACAAAATGCTGATTATAGACGACAACGACGACATCCGAAACTTCCTTGTCGATGAATTCAGTAACTATTTTATGTGCGATGTTGCCGAAAACGGAAAAGAAGGCTTGGGCAAAGCCATCGACAACAATCCCGACCTGATTATCTGCGATGTGATGATGCCCGAAATGGACGGATTTGAGGTTACACGCCGCTTGAAAGAAGAGTTCCAGACCTGCCATATCCCCATTATTTTGCTGACGGCACACTCGTCGCTGGAGCACCAGCTGGAAGGAATACAAAGCGGAGCCGATGCCTATATCATGAAGCCATTCAGCTTAAAATACCTGGTAACCAAGGTCTTTAAACTTATCGAACAACGCGAGCAACTCAAAAAACGTTTCTCGAACGAATCCATCATTGAGGGGAACATTATCCCGTCCACAAGCAAAGACAAAGAATTTTACGAACTAATCGGTAAGATTCTCGAGGAGCATTACGCCGATTCTTCTTTTTCGGTGGACAAATTCGCTGAGCTGACAAAACTCAAAAGAACCATCTTCTACAAAAAAGTGAAAGGGATAACTGGTCTCCCACCCAATGAACTGATAAAAATAAAGCGACTGAAAAAAGCGACCGAATTGTTATTGGTCGGCGAACTCACCGTTTCCGAAATCTCCTACAAGGTTGGATTCGACGACCCATTCTATTTCAGCAAATGCTTCAAAGCCCACTATAATTGCAGTCCGAGGAAATTTGGGTTGGGCGAACAGCCCCCTAAATTCCCCGAGGGGGACGTTTAAAGCCTCCTCCATGGGGAGGTTGGGAGTGGCTATTTTCCTCCTTTGGTGGCTGTCTCAAAAGTCTGTCATCCCGTGCTTGACACGGGATCTCCTGAGTAAATGTGCAATGATTGTCAGGAGATTGCGGGTAATGACAAGCTCGGGAATAAGGCTTATGAGACAGCCCCTATAATTTAGAAAGTTTGCAACTTTCGGCAGTTGAAAACTGCCTGAATTTTAGGGCACAAGTTAAAAACTTGCGCCAAGGGGAGGGAAAGCTTGAACCTATTTAAGCCCGTCTTCCAGCTCAGAGTACAATTCTTCTATCTCGTCAATCAGGTAACCGGCTATTTTATTGCTGGCGTGCTTCACAAAACCAAGTTTGTACTTGTTTCTCAGGAACACATCCTCTGCCGAGAATGCAAAGTCGTTGGATGTATCGGGAACATTTGTGTCTTTTTTACTGGGTTCCACCAAAACAACATTCCTGATTTCGACCGCACAATTGTCTTTGCCATAATCAATGAGCAAAATGTATTTCGCCCACATGGCAAACAGCGACAAAGGTCTTTTCTCTATCTCCATGTAGTCGAAGACCTGAATAACAATCTGATTATTAACGGTGTCGTTTAGCCTCATCAAGCCTTTTTTGTCCTCTAAATAGCTGGCAAGGGATTGCGTGAGCCTTTCTCTTATAACCGGTTTCTCTATTCCGGCAGGCAAAGCTATTGTTTTTGTGAAAACAACTTTGCCATCACGAACAGGAATTTTAACTAAAAAATTTTCTTCCACTTCTTCCTGCGCTATTACACAACACAATGGAACAAATAGCATGAATAATATTAACAACTTCTTCATCTGTTTTTGGTTTTAAAAATTCAGTTCCCCAAATGTAATAAAATTAATCATTAATCGAAAATGAATAGGTAGGAGGAGCAGGGCAAACCATGAAAAATTTCAGAGCCACTATTACGGATGAGATTCCTCCCTTTGGTCGGAATGACTCGCCTATCGGTGGTTTAAGGGAGTAGGAAGTGGCGGCTTTGCCGCCACTTCCTACTCCCCTCTCCCAAAAAGGAGACTGTCATTCCGACCAAAGGGAGGAATCTCCTGCTCATATCAGCAATTTTACCAAAAGGCATAAGCGTAAAATCTTTCATGCATTTACCCTGTTAGGAGGAGGCTGTTTCAAACGTTGTTTCCGTATGCTAATTCTGCTTATGAGACAGCCTTGATTATCGCTTCGCGCCAATCAGCACATCAGCACATCAGCACATCATTTCCCTTCTTTCCAAACCGAAACGCCTGCTACCGGAATGTCTTTTCCGCCAAACAAATACTTCACATTTCCTTGTACGGGGAGCGACAAGCCTTTATCGGCATAGTTCAACGCAACGCCAAACCCGTCTCGATACTCAATATGCAGTCCGTCAGGCAGATCCAGCAAGGGGATATTCAGGCGGCCATAGAGTTTTTGCAATACGGCTTTTTCCATTTTTCCATCCTGAGAATCTACGCCTATATATGTAACCGTTCCTTTACCCAATTTACGGTGTACAATAGCCGGTCTTCCCGCATAAAAATCGCCTTCGTATGTAGCCCAAGTTTCCGTTGCATTGTCAGGCAGCAGAATCTCCGCCCAGCTTGTCCAAGGATACTTGTTATTTTCAAACACCACATTATCAGGCGTATGAGGCAACAATAAATCGTAGAAGTCTATTTTTGCGCCAATCAGCGAATAAACAGGTTCGGCAAATGCAGCTTCCCACAGATGACCGTTACGGGTTTTATGTCCCGTGCGGCTTGTAAGCACCAGATTACCACCATTCTGCACATATTCCGTCCAGCGTTGAACCAGTTCTTTATCCAGCATTTCGTAGGCCGGAGCAAGCATTACATTGTAGTTAGCGAAATTATTCCGCTCGTCAATAAAGTCCACCGGCGCGCCGAAATTTTTCAGGGCGTAATAATATTTGTCCACGTGATTTTCGGTGTTCCATTCGGTTGTTTGCTTGTTTTTCTCCAGTTCCCAGGTGTTTTCGTGGTTATAAAGAACAGCTGTCCGGCGTTTTTCGTAAGCCTCCGGATTTTTTGCTTTCGGGTCGTAATCCTTCCGCAAGGTTTTGATGTCTTTTATAAAGGTCGAGTATTCAAGTCCGCCCGGCGTAGGAGTTACCCCATCGGAGCCAACAATGCCATAATGATACAATTCTGTTCCGTATATCGGTTGGCGATAGCGGTAAGTACAGACAAAATCGCTGCCTCCCGCAAACACGTGCCACAACCACAAGCGCACAGCCCCGGGAAGAGGCTGCGGATTGATGGCGCCCCAGTTCACTTGTCCGGGTTGAAGTTCCATCACGCCATAGACCCCATCTATCGGACGGAAAAAGTCATTTGCTTTGGCGATGCGTTCCACATGTCCCAAGCGATAACCTTTGCGTCCTATGCCAAAGTTCTCGCCATAAACCATGTAGCGCGTATAGGAGTGGAAGTCCAGTTCGGCGCTCTTGCGCAAATGGCCGTCGTCGTAAGCCGGAATGTAGTTGGTGGTAACCCACTGTTCCGGCATCGAATAGCGGCGGATGGTGCGCACCTGTTCGTCCAGAAAGCCCGACATTTCGTCCGTAGTAAACCGGTTGTAGTCGAGTATCTGGTGCGCGTTCATGAACATTTGCGATACTTGCGGAATATTAATCTGCTGAAAACCGGTGTATATCTGTCCCCAGAAAGCCGTTCCCCAAGCCTTATTCAGCGCATCTATCGTTTGATACCTGTCCTTTAGCCAATCCCTGAAACGCTGCTGGGCATCGGCGCCATAGTCCTGTATCGGACGGGGTTCATTGTCCAGCTGCCAACCCATGATGCGTTTGTCTTTGCCATAATGTTCGGCCAGTTTTTCAATCATTTTCAAGGAGTAAGCTCTGTAAAAATTATTCGAGGACGAGGGATGCTGGCGGGCGCCGTGATCCATCTGGGTTCCGTTTTCGCGCGTAATGGCAATGTCGGGATGCTGGCGCAACAGCCACACAGGCGGTGTAGCAGTAGAAGTGCTCATCACTATTTTCAGGTTATTTTTACCTGCAATATCCACAGCCCTGTCGAGCCAGGCAAAATCATATACGCCTTCCGATGGCTCGAGCCTCGCCCAGGCAAATTCAGCAACATGTATAAAATCGAAGCCCAAATCGCTGATTTGCTTCAAATCGCGTTCCCATTGCGACTCCTCCCAATGCTCAGGGTAATAATACACGCCTGTCAATGTCAAATCCCTGGCATTGAAAAAACTGTGCGGATCGCGGTTACTCGCCCGAACGTTCGTCAAACTTGCACAGACTAACGCCACTATCGTCAATACAATTAACTTCCTCATAGATTGATGTTTTTAAGTTCTTTAATTACCACAGGGCCTAACAATCCCGAAGGAATTATTCCCCATTTGTCGAATTGTTCGGGCTTGTAAGTAATGCTGACAAAATTAATTTCGTTGAATATGCGCCACTCTACACCCCGCCTGTCGTAGTCGGAAATCCGGTTGGCAGGAAGGTTGGTTACTTCTACTTCGAGCGTATTTTTACCGTCTTTCAGGTATTCGCCTATATTCAGTTCAAAGGGCACGGCGAACAGCACGGCCACTTCTTTTCCGTTGATAAATACACGCGCACTTTCGCGCACATCGCCCAGGCAAAGTTTGTATTCCAAGCCCGCTGTCTTCTTTATCTCGAACGCTTTTTTGTAACGGGCTGTCGCCATGTTCTTTTTCAGCACATCATTCGGCAAATTTGTCCACGAACCCAGTTCAGGTAGCTTAAACGATTCCGAAACAGCGGGCTCGCTTTGCACAAACGACATTTCCCAATCGCTATTCAAGCCGAGTTGCGTACCGGTAGCGAGGTAGTAATTCCAGGGCTGAGCCTCCACTTTTTTGTCGAATGTTTTCAGGATAATTGATTCGCCCGGCTGCAACTGCATGTAAACTTCTGCAACTCCCTTGTTTTTTCTGATTTTCGCCAAGCCTGTTTTTCCGGTCAATGGGTCGAAGAACATCGCGCTTCCGGCATCAACGCCAAGAGCTACCCAGCCATCAACCGTTTTGTTTTGAAGCATGGCGAAAAAGTAATGGTAACCGCTTTCGTTTTTCCGGCGGATATATTGTCCACCAAAATCAGTCGAAAAGCGTTCTTTATTGACCGTGCATTTCGATAATATGTCGGCATATTTTTTGCCTGTAATGACGTTACCGGTTCCCAACTTATAAGCGTTGGCAGCGTTAAACGAGGCTACTGCGGGGAATTTTTCCAGTTGGCTCTTGAATGCATCTCTGCGGTTTTGCAGGTCGTTCATACCCGGTACATCTGCCGGATATTGTTCGGCAAAAACAATCGTGGCTCCCTGTTCGGCCAATAGACGGATTTTGGCAAGCGTTTCTACGGGCAATAATTTTACGGAGGGCAAAATCAGGGCTTTGTAGGTTGCGCCTCCTATGGTTTTCAGTTTGCCATTTTCAACCACTGTGCTTTCGATAAACGAATCGGTGATGTAATCGAGGTCATAGCCCAATTTGCGGATGTCCTCCACGGCGCTGTAAAATTCCGGCAAGCGTTCGCGCATACTGTGAATGGCAAATGTGAGGTAATAATTGCCCCGTTGTTCGTTCCACATATCATAAATAGGCATGTAGAGCAAGAAATCATTGTCGGGACTGCCATATTGCAGGAACGACTGTACGCGCGTTATGTACTTGAAAAATGCCGGAGCATCGCGCCAGATACTGTTTGTAGGCGACATGTCAACGGCTGCATAAAACTTCCAGCCGGGCCAGGCGGCTTCCTTCGGCGAATAGGCCGAGCCATGAAAATAAACGTGGTTGATTCCCGAGGTAAACACCTGATCTATTTCGGGTTTACATTGCGACAGGGATGTCCTGAAATGTTCGGTCAACCAAGTGAAAGTTTCGGAAGAGGTATATTTTTTGCCTGCGATATGTGCGGCAGAAGAGGCATATTTCAGCGTAGTCGGGTCGCCATCGTTTTCTTTTCGGATTGAATCTTTGCGCAAGCCCGGGATGTCGAAATCGGTGATACCAAAGGTTTCACATTCGGGAATATCAACGGCGGCGTACAGGTCTATCAGGTTGGCAGGCGAACCGTGCGCTTGGTTGCGTGTGGTGATTTTGCGGGCATGAGACCAGTCTGTCCAAGCTTTTGTAAAATATTCGTAGAGAAGGTCGCCCACTGTTTGCCGGTAATCGGAAATGACACGCGCCGAATTGGCCGTTTTGCCGTTAGCCAGAAAATCGGGGAAATAATTTTCGAGTTTGTAGCCTCTTCTCTTTTCAAATTGGACGAGCAAGTCAGGCGTCCAATCGGCTCCATATACTTCGTACGAATCGTTGAAGAAAGTATGAGGATACTTGGTCTTGGAGCTTTTAAACGCCTTGTCGAATTTGCCGAAATAACGTTGTACGGCTTTGGCATCGTAATGATCCAAAACGTAGCCTTCGCCACCCGGAGCCGCCCGTTTTACCTTCTGCAAGGTTTTTCCGACAAATAACGCAACCAGTTTCAGATCCTGTCCGGCGGGCGCAGTCCAGTTCAACTTTCCGGCTTTCACTTTGCTTGTTAAATCAATGGCCTCTCCACTGGCAGGATAGGCTATCAGTTTGCTCAAAAAGGCCACATCTTTTTGTTTTTTATCATTCACCTCCACCGGTTCCGACAACGATTGTCCGCCTTTGAGGTTATACTCCTGAAATATGGCGCGGGTTGCGGCATCTTCAATGCTAACCTCCGGCCCGCCAAAAGGCCAGCCCGTTCCCATATTCATGTCGATATTCATATTCAACCGGCTGGCTTCAGATTCGGTAAAAGCCAACACATCCATCCATTTGGCCGAAAGGTAATTGATGTTTTTGCTGTCTTGTCCCTTCACACCATAAATAGGCGTAATTTCGGCCCCGCCGAGGCCTGCCTTACTCATTTCTTCCAAGTTGTAAGTGAGGTTTGCCTTATCGACTGCGCTTCCCAGCCACCACCAGCGCGCCCAGGGTTTAGTTTCGGTTGTAATATCCGGCCAAGCGGTTTCCTTGGTCTGTTGCGGATAGGCAAACAATACATTTGCCAAAAGTACTATGTAAACAATTAGTTGTTTTTTCATGATTCTATATTTTTGTTCAATTAATTAGTCTTCAATTCATCAGGTGCATCCTGAGTATGGGTGTTGAGGCGTTCGCCTTCTTTGAGGAGAATGTCTTTTATAAGAGATATATTGAGGCTCTTTTCGGGCAGAAAGAGGTTGGAATTCATGTAGTTCAGAATGGAGTAGCGCAACTGCCTGGCCACCGGACGTTTTTCCAAAGCCGATTGTATATCTATGCTGGTAACTACTATCTTCCCTTTGCCCACATTGGCCTCGAATAAAGTGGCCAACTTGCGGTTGATAAACCAGGTATCAATTGGCTGTACAATCGGATCGAATCCTTTCGGGAAACCGGTTATTTCCATCACCTGTCCTCTGTTGACAAGCTCCCACCATTGAAGGCCTGTATAATAATCGGTCGGGAAGTTCTTGAACACCGGATGGAAATCGTTTATCAATGTTCCCACCGTGTGAGGGGGGCGCATCTTGAACCACGAGGTATTCCAGAATGCGGGCGTCATGTATTGTACCACATCTTTGCCTTGCTCCACTTTGCCATCCAGCAACAAAAGCGCCTTGCCACCTTTAGCCAACACCGCTTCTGTTTCGGCATCAATCTGGCTGGTGATGTGAATATCGTTCGCTGCAAGCTCCGGCAAACGGGCAGGATATACCCAAAAATCCCAATTGTTGCGCACATTCAAGGCATCGAACGAAACTTCAAGATTCAGTTTCTGGGCTTTTTCCAGCTTCGCCAACGGAAGTTCAACGGTTCCCAGCTGTTGGTTATTTCCCAATGAAATGTCTTTTGCTTGAAGCTTTCCTTCGGCTATTAGCGTTCCGTAGGCATCTTTTATTCGCCAGTTGGTGGGTTGTTGTTTCAGTTCTTTTTCGCCGAAATGCGCTACTTCAATCTTGGCCGTCATTGTTTCGTCATTGGTGAAAACAAATTTGTCCATCCTCGACAACAACACAGTCGGTGCACAGAACTGACGGAATTCTTCGGCATTAATGTAGCCTTTTTCTTCCCAGAAAGCATTCAGAACGCCCACCAAGGCTGTTCCCTGTCCCGAATAATCGTTCAGGCTCAACAACTGGAATCCTGCATATTTAGGGGTACGAAGATTTTTTTCTATATCGTGTTTGTAGCTCAATGCCTGCAACTTACCCGATGCCATCAGGAAGGCGGCTTCCTTGTCGGCCATGCCTCTGTCGGCCAAATCCTCGCGGAATAGCTCGAAGTTGCGGGCACGCATCACGCCCGTATATTTCCGTATCTCGGTGAAATCGGGGAAGACGCACCACTGACCGGTTTCGTGCGAGATATAAGGTTGCTTAACGGTATCTATGCGCGCCAGAAAATCGGAGGCCGATTCGGGGAGCTTGCCCCAATCCAAGCCCCTGGCTCCGGCTTTTACGTGGTATTGATTGCGTGGTTGCCATGCCCAACTGCCACCCACCGAGGCGCCGGTATAAACCCGACGAGTATCGGTTTCGGCCCAATAATCGACAAACTTGGAAACCCAAGCTACCCAACGTCCGCGTGGTTCGTTACCAATGGCAAACATCGAGAAACTGGGGAAATTACCGTATTCTTTCACAATGCTTTTGGCTTCCTCCCACAAATAATTGTCCACCGGGCGACCGTCGCCGAGTGATGTTCCATGATTTGGCCAGCTGGGACCTTCGGGTTGCAAATAGAATCCTACTTTATCGGCGGCAATAAACGCGGCTTCCGGCGGACAGAACGAGTGGAAACGCATGTGGTTCAAGCCAAAATTGCGGCAAATCCTGAAAACCCGTTCCCATGATTCAATATCCATCGGGGCGTATCCGGTCAAGGGGAAAACACAATTTTCGACTGTTCCGCGCAAGAAGGTTTTCCGTCCGTTCACATAAAAATAGGTGTCTTTAATCGTAAATTCACGCATACCAAACTGAAGTTCTTTCAGGTCTTCGCCTTGTTTGGTCTTCAAGGCGACTTTCAGCTTGTATAAATTGGGGTTAAATTCGTCCCATAACTGCACGCCATCGCCCAAAGGCAATTCTATATCCAAGTTGGTAAGACCATCCTTTTCCGCCGTAAACGACTGCGAAACAGGGGCTACGCCATGTGAGATTTTGCCGTTAAAACTAGCGGCATCCAAAGCAAGCGTTCCCGGCGAATTGCCATTGATAACTACTTTAACCAGCGCTTTTTTGCCTTTCAAATCGGGAAAAACCTGCACATCGCTAATAAATGTTTTGGGGGTCGATTGCAATTCCATGCGTCCCACAATCCCGTTCCAGTTGCCTTGTGTCTGGTCGGTAATGCTGTGCGAATCTTTGCCCACATCCACCGCTTTGGTTCGGTTATCCACACAAATGGTGATGGTATTGTTCCCCGTTTTGAGGTAAGAAGTTATGTCGAACACGTGCGGCACGCTCAGCGAGTTTTGCGTACCCACTTCCTTGTCGTTAATCCACAGATGCGATTCGGTATGCGGGCGTTCGAGGAAGAGCAGAATGCGGTCGTTTTTCCAGGTATTCGGCACATTCACCTCTCTCTGATACCATGCTGCACCCACGTAATATTTTACGGGAGTCAGCCAAAACGGCAATTTCAGGTTTTCCTGTTTCCTGAATTTCTCCAACCTCGGATTGAAGAAAAAAGAACTATCGTAAATGCTGGCCGTCCAGGGTGTATTCAGCGTAACATCATCGCCTTGGCGATTTTCGGCCATCGAACCGGGCAGCGTAATTTTATCGCCTAGCTTTTTTGCAAACCAGCGTTCACTCACACCGGCATCGTTCCGGTCGATGTCGAAACGCCATTCGCCTTGCAAATCAATTTTTTTGTTTTGAGCTTCAGTCGTTGCCCACAAACAAACGAAACAAATAAATAAACCGATTTTTAAATACTCAAAAGAATGTTTGAATTTCATGATATAGTCATTTTTCATTTTAATATTCTGCACAAATCCCCTCCTTTTCGGAAAAAACAGATTTTGGACATTGCAAAGATATTAAAGACAAAAGTTCTATACTATGTAATATCATTCAAAAAGATGTACATTTTGACATTTTTACTGAAGAAATTGATATAAGAATCATTTAAACACGGAGTTTCACGGAGTATGGGGCTGTCTCGAAAGAACGCAAATTACGCAGATTACGCAAATTTACACAAATAAGCCACTATATATTTTTTCTTACCTAAAAATAAAGACGTGGCGCGCCACGTCTCTACTTAAAAATCAGCCGAGGGCGAAAAATATTTCGCCCCTACATAAACTTCACTGCCGTCCAATTATCTTTCTGTGTATTGTGGATAAATTTTAATCCGTTTTCTTCGCAGGCTTGTTGTATGGCGGGGATGTCTTCTACATAAAAGCCGCTCATATACAGTTCGCCGCCTTTGTTTAGCGCTGCTGCGTATTTCGGGATGTCGTTCAGCAAGATGTTGCGGTTGATATTTGCCAGTATGATGTCGAAAGTTTGATTTCCGAGCAGTTCGGCTCCGCCTATTTTCACTTCTATGTTGCTGATGTCATTCAGTTGCAGGTTTTCGATGGCGTTGTCGTATGCCCATTGGTCGATGTCGATTGCCAGTATGGGATTGGCGCCTCGCATCGAAGCCAGAATAGCGAGAATAGCCGTTCCGCATCCCATGTCCAGTACCGATTTGTTGTTTAAATCCATATCCAGCAATTCGCGGATAATAAGTTCGGTGGTTTGGTGGTGGCCGGTTCCGAATGCCATTTTGGGGTCGATGATGATGTTATAGTCATAAACCGCCGGTTCGTTATGAAATGTGCTTTGAATAATGCAGCGTTTGTCGATAATCAAAGGCTTGAAGTAGTTTTTCTCCCATTCTTCATTCCAGTCCTTGTCTTCAATTAGTTCGCGGGTGTAGGTAATATCCGCTTCAATGGGCAGATTGCCAAGCGCTTCCTTTAATGCCTCTTCCTCAAAAGTTTCTTCGGCAATGTAAGCCGTGGTTCCCTCTTCGGTTTCGACAAAACTTTCAAATCCTATCTCTGCGACAGAAGCCGATAAAATACTGTTAACAATCTCATTGTTAGGCGTACAGGTGAATTTTACTTCGATATAGTTCATACAATAGCTACATATTAATAATGTGCAAAGGTAAATAATAAGTTTCAAGTTCAAAGTTCAAAGTTCAAAGTTCCAGGGCAAACGTATGAAAAATTTTAGAACTACTGTTACGGATGAGATTCCTCCCTTTGGTTGGAATGACTGTCTCCTTTTTAGGAGAGGGGAGTAGGAAGCGGCGGCTTCGCCGCCGCTTCCTACTCCCTTAAAGCACCAATAGGCGAGTCATTCCGACCAAAGGGAGGAATCTCCTGTTCCTATCAGCAACTTTACCGAAAGGCATAAGCCGTAAAATTTTTCATGCGTTTGCCTTGTTCAAAGTTCAAGATTCAAGATTCAAAGTAGAGACGCGACACGCCATGTCTCCACACAAAAGTTGAACCTTGAACTTTGAACTTGAAACCTTGAAACTTTCACAACTCCTCATACCTCGGAATTTCTTCCAAATAACGAAAAGTTTGCTTACCGTAATCCATCGCGCAGCAATAGTGTTGAAGGCCGTTTGATACAATCAGGTAGTTGACCTTCAACACCATGTTGTAGCGCACAATTTGGTCGAAAACATACTGATTGATAGGCACTTCGGGCGATTTATATTCAACTATCACCAGTGGCGACAGCGTGCGACTGTAAACGATGGTGTCGCACCTTTTGCGCCGGTTGTTAAGCAATATCTGCTTTTCGTTGGCTATCAGCGATTGAGGATAGGCTTTTTCGGTAATCAGGTAATTCACAAAATGTTGCCTTACCCATTCTTCGGGGGTGAGAACGAGGTATTTGCTCCGCAGGCAGTCCCAAATCAACACAGCCTTTTCGCCTTTTTTTATTTTTGCATTGTAGGGCGGCAAATTCAATTCAACCATAACTCTTTCGATTTGGACATTATTTTTCTTATCTTTGTATGTTCAGCGTACAAAAATGCTATTATTTTTGTTCATAACATAAGAATAAAAGTAAAAAATGAAAACAAAAGAAGAAATCGTAGAAAACTGGCTGCCCCGCTACACCAAGCGCCCGCTAGACCAGTTCACCCAACATATTCTGCTAACCAATTTCAGTAAATATGTCGAACTGTTCGCCGAACATTTCGGGGCGCCCATTATTGGTACGGATGGCAATATGCCCAATGCCTCGGCAAACGGCATCACCATCATAAACTTCGGAATGGGCAGCGCCAATGCCGCTACAATCATGGACTTGTTAAGCGCGATACAACCCAAAGCCGTTCTCTTCCTCGGCAAATGCGGCGGACTGAAAAAAATCAACCAATTGGGCGATTATATCCTTCCCATTGCCGCCATCAGGGGAGAGGGAACATCCAACGACTATTTTCCGCCCGAAGTGCCTTCGCTTCCCGCATTCAGCCTGCTACGCTCCCTTTCGTCCAATATCCGCGACTTCAGCCGCGATTACTGGACGGGAACAGTTTACACAACCAACCGCCGCGTGTGGGAATATGACGAAAAATTTAAGGAATACCTTCGTTCTATCCGGGCAATGGCCGTGGACATGGAAACAGCCACCTTGTTTACCTGTGGTTTTGCCAATCAGATACCCACCGGCGCCCTGCTACTGGTTTCCGACCAACCCATGATTTCCGAAGGGGTGAAAACGGAAAAGAGTGATACACATGTAACACAAAACTATGCTAAAGAGCACGTTATGATAGGCATAAAAGCCCTCACAACGCTTATCAACAACGGTACAACCGTCAAACACTTACGTTTTTGAGCGCTTATGACTTTTGAACAATTAAAATCAGACATTGCCGCCCGCCGGTTTCAACCCGTATATCTTTTTATGGGCGATGAGCCGTATTATATTGACGAACTGACAAATATGCTGGTCGGAACGGTGGTTTCCGAAGAAGAAAAAGATTTCAACCAGCATATTCTGTACGGACTGGAAAGCAATCCGGCAGCCATAATAACATTGGCGCGAAGCTTCCCGATGATGTCTGATGCACAACTGATAGTGGTGAAAGAGGCTCAAGGTCTGAAGAAAATAGAGGAACTGGAAGTCTATATCAAAAACCCCTTGAAGAGTACTATCCTGGTCTTGAACTACAAAAACGGGAGCCTCGATAAACGCAAAAAGCTGTATGCGGAGATTGACAAACACGGCGTTGTTTTTGAATCGAAGAAGATACCCGAATACAAAATACCGGCATTTGTGCAGTCGCATTTCATGCTCAAAGGATACGGCATCGACCAAAAACCGGCACAGATGCTGACCGATTTTCTGGGGAACGATTTGAGCAAACTTGTCAACGAAATGGACAAGTTGATACTTTCGATTCCACCCAGCGAAAAACGAATCACTGCCGACTTAATCGAACGCAATATCGGTATCAGCAAGGACTTTAACAACTTTGAACTCTTAAAAGCCATTGTAGAAAAAAATGTACTGAAAGCAAACCGGATAGCCGACTATTTCGAGAAAAACCCCAAGAACAATCCCTTTATTGTTACGCTTGTTGTGCTGTTCAATTTTTTCAGCAACCTGATGATTTGCTACTGGGAAAGGGATAAATCGGAGAACGGAATTGCCCAGGCTTTGGGCTTCCGAAACACGTTTCAGGCCAAAGATTACGCTGTGGCTCTCCGCAACTACAATGCCTTTAAAACCATGGGAATTATTTCGCTCCTCCGCACATTCGACGCCAAAGGCAAAGGGGTGGACAACCCGTCAACACCCGACGGCGAACTATTGAAAGAACTTATTTACAAGATATTGCACTAGCACACAGAGGACACAGAAAGAACGCAAATTGCGCGAATTACACAAACTCACCAGGGCATACGCATGAAAAAATTTAGTACTACTGTTGCGGATGAGATTCCTCCCTTTGGTCGGAATAACTTGCCTATTGGCGGTTTAAAGGATGAGGAGGTGGCGGCTTCGCCGCCACCTCCTCATCCCCTCTCCCCCAAAGGAGACCGTCATTCCGACCAAAGGGAGGAATCTCCTGCTCATATCAGCAACTTTACCGAAAGGCATAAGCAGTAAAATTTTTCATGCGTTTGCCCTGCAAACTCACGCTAATCATTTTATAAATCGCGTAAATTTGCGTAATCTGCGCAATTAGCGTTCTCATATTCCGTTTGTTCCGTGTGCTAATTCGCTTACTTTAGCAGCAAAATCACTCGTGATGATAAGGTTCATTGTTCAAAATAGTCATTGCCCTATACAGCTGCTCGACAAACACCAGCCGTATCATCTGATGCGAGAAAGTCATTTTCGATAGCGACAACCGCTCGGTGGCCTTATTGTAAACCGCATCCGAAAAACCGTAGGGCCCTCCGATAACAAAAACAAGGCGTTTGGACACGGTTTGCATCTTTTTTTCGATGTAGGAGGCGAAGTTCAACGAGCTAAATTCCTTGCCCCGCTCATCCAACAACACCAGGCAATCGCCGGCTTGGATATTTTTCAATATCAATTCGCCTTCCTTTTCTTTTTGCTTGTCAACGCTCAGGTTCTTCGCGTTTTTCAAATCGGGAATAATCTGCAACTCGAAGGGCAGGTAATGCGACAAGCGGTTCCTGTACTCATCAATGGCTTCCGCAAAATAAGCGGCATCCGTTTTTCCGATAGCAAGCAAAGTTATTTTCATGTTTTTGAGTTACGAGTTGCAAAGTTACAAAATAAGTCCAAAGTTCGGTATGGGTAAATAGCCAAACACTAGGGAAGAACGCGAATTACGCAAATTATCGCAATTTATATAGTGTTTATCAAGTACAGTTATAAAATTATTTGCGTAATCTGCGTAATTCGCGTTCTTATGAAGCAGCTTCAGGTTAAATCTTGAATTTTTGAACTTTTTAGCCTATATTTGTGTTTACAACATAGTAAAACATTATAACTATGAGAATAATACCAGAATCAGAACTAATCATCAACAACGATGGCAGTGTGTTCCATCTTCATGTGCGTCCCGAACAGTTATCCGACAAAATTATTTTGATGGGCGACCCGGAAAGAGTTTCGTTAACAGCTTCGTTTTTCGACAGCATCGAGTGCGAAGTGCAAAGCCGGGAGTTCCACACCATAACCGGAAGCTTTAAGGGTAAACGCATTACGGCTATATCGCACGGAATTGGCCCCGACAATATAGATATTGTAATCACCGAACTGGATGCTTTGGCCAATGTCGATTTTAAAACGCGGGAAGTAAAGAATGAGTTTAAACAGTTGACCATGGTGCGGGTGGGCACTTCCGGCGGATTGCAGCCCCACTGCCCGATTGGTTCGTATGTGGTATCGGCCAGGTCAATCGGTTTCGATGGCGTGCTGAACTACTACGAAGGCCGGAACAAGGTCGCCGAAATCGATTTTGAAGATGCATTCAAGAAACATGTGAACTGGTCGCCCCTGCATTGCTCGCCTTATGTGGTGAGCGCCAACAACGAGCTGGTGGAAAGAATAGGGCACGATATGATTAAAGGCGTTACCATTTCGGCCATCGGATTCTACGGGCCACAAGGCCGGTATGTGCGTATGCCGCTCGCCAACCCCGATTTGAACAGCAAAATAGAATCGTTTGAGTACAAGGGCGATACCATTACCAATTACGAAATGGAAAGCGCTCCCCTGGCCGGTTTAGGTAAACTTATGGGACACAAGGCGATGACCGTATGTTCCATCATAGCCAACCGCTTGGCAGGCGAATCGAATGCCAACTACAAAGGCTCCATCGAAGATTTGATAAAAACCGTATTGAACCGCATTTGATGAAGTCAACAACTAAAAAGAAGATGAAAAGAGTGATTGCTGTTCTGGCAATTGCTCTTTCGCTTGTTATCCTCTCTTTAGTGTTTGCCAACTGGAAAATATCACACGACACCTCCACCTATATCTACAACAACACCGACAGTATTCCCCGACAGAAAGTAGCCCTGGTTTTAGGGGCATCGAAGAATCTGAAGAACGGGAAGCCGAATCCGTATTTTGTAAAACGCATTGAAGCGGCAAAAGAGCTGTATGATGCGGGAAAAGTCAGCGCGTTTGTAATGAGTGGCGACAACAGCCGCGAAACCTACAACGAACCGCAGGACATGAAAGACGCATTGGTTTCGATGGGCGTGCCCGACAGCCTTATTTACCTCGATTATGCCGGTTTCAGAACACTGGATTCGGTTATCAGAATGAAAGCAATATTCGGACAAGATTCCTTTATTGTCGTCTCCCAACGCTTTCATAACGAGCGAGCTATCTTCATCGCGCACTATTACGGACTAAAAGCATCCGGCTACAATGCCAAAAACGTTGGACTGGGACGATTTTCCTATAAAACCATTATCCGGGAAAAATTTGCCCGCGTGAAAGTATTGGTGGATATACTGGTGGATAAACAGCCCCGGTTTTTGGGGGAAGAGGTGGAGATTGAGTAAGAAGCCCTCTAATAGCTCTGCAAACTTTTCCCTTGTTGCATCGCCTTCAGCACATTCTTGCGGACAGTTCGCATGGATGGCTGTAAATCCGTCTCCATCATTTCGAGCGCGGCCTTCAATTCTTGCAACAGTTCGGGTACGGGACGGCATAATTCATACGCCAGTTTCATGCACAGCGATTGCACGCCGGGCAGCTCTTCTTTTGAAAGCATCCGCTCCAGACAAAAATCCAGAAAATCGACCCTTGGCGGATTGGTCAGGGGTTGCCGGTAGAGCAAGGTAAGAATCAACCTCCGTTTTCCGGCATGAGGGCAAGTGAGCGCCTCATCAATCAGCTCATTTTGCTTATCATATAGCCACCGATTTTCATACAAGGAAAGGTGAGTCAGAACCCATGCTGCCTGATAAGCAACGTTATCGTCCGAATCGTAAAGCAAGTCGTATAACTCTTGCTTCCGCTCATTATGCTCTTGCATCAAATAGGTGATTTCAAGCATATCGTCCATGTCTATTCGTTGCGAAAGGCGTTCTTTGAAGTTTGTTGATAGGGTCATATTTAATTGTTTTTAGTTGCTTAAGTAAGTGTTCATAATTAGTTTGTATAAAATATTTAGTTTGTCTTTCCGTTCTAGTATGGTATATACAATTAGGAATGGGAAAGATAAAGAAACTGGAATTAACAGTTGCCCAGCGAGGGCAACTCGAGGATGGCTTCCGCAATGGCACGAGCCACTGTTTTCGTATGCGTTGCCGTGCGGTTCTTCTCAAGGGAGATGGTCTGTCTTCGGCAAAAGCAGGAGAACGGACGGAGATGAGTTTGGTGTCGGTGAATACATGGGTAAAACGCTTCCTT
>NZ_BAAHWV010000009.1:0-119284 GCF_054601255.1 Viscerimonas tarda
TCCTGGCATGCAAGCGCCAAGAGAAAATCAGCCTAATTTAATTGTTTATTATATTAAATTGGATATTAAAATATGGAATATGTCAAGGGATTGCCTGGGAAGGTGGTCCCTTGATTGCGTTAAGCCCTACAGCCCCCCCGCCCCCCGTAGGGGGGATCAAAAGTCCCCCTACGGGGGATTTAGGGGGCTGGAGGGCTGTTACGAATTCCAGATTTCCCAGGCTTTTATGGCTTGGAGGGTTAGCATTTCTGCTCCGTTTTTTGTTTGGGCATTGTATTGTTTGCCTTTTTTCAGGAAAGTGGTTTCTGCCGGATTATAGACCAAATCGTACAGCAAATGTTTGCTTGTGAGGTAGTGGTAAGGGATTTGCGGGAATTGCTCAACATGGGGGAAAGTCCCTACCGGAGAGGCGTTTACGATGATTGTATATTCTTCCAAAGTCTTTTTATCCAAATCATTGTATGAAATAAAATTATCGCGCTTGCTCCGCGACACCAGTTGGGTTTCTATCCCCAGATTTTTCAGGCCTTGCACAACGGCTTTGGAGGCTCCGCCTGTTCCCAATACCAAGGCTTTTTTGTGGCGCTCCTGCAACAGGGGGGCTATCGAATTTTGAAATCCGTACATGTCGGAGTTGTAGCCTTTCAGCCTCGTTTTTCCACTCTCTTTCAGCACTTTGACAACATTCACCGCTCCTATTTCTTTTGTGTTCTCGTCCAGTTCGTCCAAAAAAGGGATGATTTGTTCCTTGTAGGGGATGGTAACGTTCAGGCCTTTCAGCTCGGGATTGGAGGCTATTATGGGGGGGAAATCCGAGATAGCGGGCAATTCGTATTTCAAATATTCGGCATCAATACCTTCACGCTCAAACTTTTCGGTGAAAAATCCTTGCGAAAACGAGTGTCCCAACGGGTTTCCTATTAATCCGTATTTATCTTTCATAATAATATTCAAATTCAAAATTAAGATTATCGTATAGTTCTTTTTTCAGCGAATCGGGCGAATTTTTGTATGCCTCTACTTTGCTCAAAATGGCTGTTGCGTTCTCTTTCGATGCTCTACCAATATGTTTTAAGGCAAGCTGAGCCGAATTTCGTAAAGAAAGGTTTTCCTGCCCCGCGTCATCAAACAGACAGGCAAATTGACCGGTATTTATCTCATTATCAAGATTTTTTGCTATCAACAGCCTGACCAGTAACCAATAGCCGGTTATTCTGACAGTTTCCTCCGCATTATTGCACCATTCGTATGCCAGCTCTTCGGCGAATGGCAGGTGTTGAAACAAATTGATACAAACCTGCTCCCGTATCTCCTGATTAGTAACACCTGACAACCAAGTATTTGCCTCATCTTTACTAAATTCGCTTACCGGAAAAAGCAAGCTTGCAAAAATCTTCAATTCGCGTACATCTTCTTTCCAAAGGGCTTCGGCAAGTTCCTTACCGGGCGTGTAACGACGGGCGATTTCCTTTATTTTTTGCAAGGATACGCCAAAATTAAGTTTGTAATTCAGCCCATGACTGCGCATATTTGCTGCCGTAGCGCCATCCATCGACAGGCGACAGCGTTTGCGCAGGTCTCTTATTGCATCTTCGGTGGTCATGCTTCGTAATCAACAGCCTTACGGTCCTCAACGGCTTCCCTGACAAAGGGCAGAATAGCCTGATGCAACGGGTGGTTTTGGTAAGTATCCAAGGCCTCTTTGCTAACCAGTTCGGCATAAAGAGCAATATCGTAATTTGCTCCGCCCAAAACATCGCGACCGACTTCTATCTTCAGCAAGCCATCTATTTTTCCGCTCAAAGCTTCCAGCTTTTCTTTAATTAATGCAGCATTTGTCGCTTTACTGTTGCCCTGAGCTTCTTCTTTCAGTTTCCAGAATACAATGTGTTTGAAGCCCCCCCACTCCCTGATGGGGGATTCAATGATCCCCCCTACGGGGGGCGGGGGGGCTCCTGCGGGGAGGTTGGAGGGACTGGTAGCCACCAGATTTCTGTCGCCATAAGCATTATCAATGCGGGCAACATTTATCCAAAACTTGTTATCTTTTACAAAATCAATGGGGTAAGCGGCCTTGGAGCGGGGATAGCTATGTTTCCATTCATCGCCGCAGACCTCATACTCGGGATGAGGGGCATTGACCAGCACATTGTCTTCTGCCGGATAAGCGCCGGTTTCCACTTCTTTTATTTCATCCCAAATCAGGTTCATTACGGCTACAAACCGGTTCAATTCGGTCAGGCTTTCGCTTTCGGTCGGTTCTACCATCAAGGTTCCATGCACGGGAAACGAAAGCGTTGGCGCATGATAGCCATAATCCATCAAGCGTTTGGCGATGTCGGTTTCGGTAATGCCCGACGATTTGGCAATATGGCGGCATTCGAGTATGAGCTCGTGCCCCACACGTCCCTGTTCGCCCGTATAAACAACGCCATAGGTATCTTTAAAGCAACTGGCCAGATAGTTGGCGTTCAGTATGGCGATTTTGGTTGCATCCGTTAGACCTTCTGCCCCCATCATGCGGATGTATCCGTAGGTTATGGGCAAAATCCCTGCGCTGCCGTAGGGAGCAGCTGCAACGGTATTTAATGTACTGCCGTCGTGTTGCGGATGATGTGGCAAAAACGGCGTCAGGTGTTTGGCTGTGCAGATAGGGCCTTCGCCCGGGCCGCCGCCGCCGTGAGGAATGGCAAATGTCTTGTGCAGGTTCAGATGGCATATATCCGCGCCGATAGTCCCCGGATTGGTGATGCCAACCTGCGCATTCATGTTGGCGCCATCCATATATACCTGTCCGCCTCTTTCGTGGATTATTTCGCACATGGCTTTTATTCCCTGCTCAAATATTCCATGGGTGGAGGGGTAGGTAATCATATAAGCGGCCAGAGAATCTTTGTGTTCATCGGCTTTTGCGATGAGGTCGTCCATGATGACATTTCCTTTGTCGTCGCAATCTATTGTTAGGGTTTTGTATCCTGCCTGAATGGCCGATGCCGGATTGGTACCGTGTGCCGATGCCGGAATAAGAACGATATTCCGGTGTCCTTCGCCAATACTTTTTTGGTACTCGCGGATGGTCATAAGCCCTGCGTATTCGCCTGCAGCGCCCGAATTGGGTTGAAAACTAATGCCGTCGAAACCTGTAATTTCGGTCAGGAAGGCGCTAAGTTCCTCAATCATTTCGGCATACCCTTGCGTTTGCGATTGGGGTGCAAAAGGATGGATATTCTGAAAGCCTGCCAATGAAAGCGGCAGCAATTCCGAAGCAGCATTCAACTTCATGGTACAGGAGCCCAAGGAAATCATGGAATGCGCCAGCGAAATATCCTTTCGTTCCAACCGCTTGATATAACGCATCAATTCGGTTTCGGTATGATAAGTATTGAAAACTTCGTGCTCCAAAAAGCTGGTTTTCCGCCGGAATTTGGGATGGAGAATGCTTTTTTCGGGCAGTTCGTCTATCAGATACACTTTTGTGGCGCCGACAGCCAGAGAAAATACGGCCAAGAGTTCGTGCGCCTTGTATGGCGTAATTGTTTCGTCGATGCTAATGCCTATTTCTCCCGTTTCAAAATAGCGGAAATTGATGTCCCGCATTTCGGCAAAATCACGAATAACATCGGAGCTTATACCGGCAGGCAAGCCTATTTTTAGCGTGTCGAAATACTGGCTGTACAGCGCTTTGTAGCCTAAAGCGGTTATTTCATCGGCAATTAGGGCGGTGGCGGAATGAATGCGCCTGGCAATGTTTTTCAAGCCTTCCGGCCCATGATAAACGGCATAAAATCCCGACATGGTAGCCAGCAAAGCCTGTGCCGTACAGATGTTCGATGTCGCTTTTTCGCGTTTGATGTGCTGCTCCCGTGTCTGAAGCGCCATGCGGTAAGCCGGTTTTCCGTATCTATCTTTGGATAGGCCGATTATACGCCCCGGCATGTTTCGTTTATAGTCGTCCTTCGTGGCAAAAAATCCGGCAGATGGGCCTCCGTAAAACAGGGGAATGCCGAAACGCTGACTGCTTCCAAAAGCAACATCTGCGCCCCATTCTCCCGGCGGAATTAGTAAAGTTAAGGCCATTAAATCGGTGGCCACGGCAACTTTGCAACCGACAGCCTTTGCCTTTTCGCCGAAATCTTTATAATCCTCAATGCTTCCATCGGCATTGGGGTACTGGATAATCGTCCCGAAAAAAGAACCGTCCAGCGAGATGCTTTTATAATCGCCAACAACCACCTCAATGCCTTGTGGAAGCGCCCGTGTTTTTATCACCGCCAAGGTTTGCGGGAATATATACCTATCGACAAACAGCTTATTCGCGCCATTCTTTATTTGCTCCCTTGAACGCAGGCCGAAGAACATGGAAGCGGCTTCGGCAGCGGCAGTAGCCTCGTCCAGTAGCGAACAGTTGGAAAGCGCTAAGCCTGTCAGGTCGCTCACCACTGTCTGAAAATTCATCAACGCCTCCAGGCGGCCTTGCGATATTTCGGCCTGATAGGGTGTGTAGGAGGTGTACCATACGGGATTCTCGAAAACGTTTCGATAGACGGCAGCAGGCGCCACCGTGTCGTACCATCCCATACCTATATAAGAAGACGTAATTCTGTTTTTGGAAGCTATCAAGGCTATTTCTTCGGCATATTCGCGTTCGCTCAATGCTTCGGGAAGTCGCAGGGCGGTTTTTAGCCGAATATCTTGAGGAATCGTTTGGTCTATTAGTTCATCCAAAGACCTTGTCCCGATTTTCTTCAGCATGATTTGCCGGTCGTTTTCGCTAATGCCAATATGACGGTATTGAAATTTTTCGGGTTCCATAAATGTATAATTTAAAGGTTGAGATTTAAAGATAGGGGTTGTTTCTGGCTTCTTCGCCGATGCTTGTCGCCGGTCCGTGTCCGGTATATATGATAGTCCCGGGTGGCAGCGTCAATAGTTTTTGGCGGATACCGGTAATCAGTTCCTGGTAATTTCCGCCTGCCAAATCGGTTCGCCCGATACTGGAACGGAACAGTACGTCGCCCACAAAGGCACATCCGGCATCTTTGCTGTAAAACACAATACTTCCGGGGGAATGACCCGGTATGTGGAGAACCGACAATTCCTGATTGCCGAAACGGAGTGTGTCGCCCTCGTTCAGGTAAGCGCCTATTTCGGGGATTTCTTCCGATGCCTTGAATCCAAACAGACGCATTTGCCCCGCCATGTTGTCGAGCAAAAACTGATCGGCTTTATGTGCACAGGCTTTTAAGTCGAATTGTTCTTGCACAAACACATTGCCGAATACATGGTCGAAATGAAGGTGCGTATTCAGCAAGCGCTTTACAACAAGATCGTTATCGAGAATAAAATTCAATAAATCACTCTTCTCATCGGGGTAAAAACATCCGGCGTCAATAATAACGCACTCGTTAGTTTCGTCATACACAACGTAGGTATTGACGGATACAGGATTGAATTCAAAAGTTTTTATTTTCATACCTCACTTTAATGTTACAAAGATAGATTTTTAAGTTTTAAGTTCAAAGTAGAGACGCCCAAATTGGGTGTCCGTACACAAAAAGTAGGGTCGTGGCGTACCGCGACCATTGGGGACACATTGGACGCCCCATCTGTCATTGCGGGTCAAGCCCGCAATGACAGGTATATTATCGGCGAAAAAACACTCCTACCAATCAAAAAAACTCAGTTCAGGTAATTAATTGTTTATTTTTTAAAAGTAATTATGTATATTTGCCTCGCGCATTTATGTGCGCTGCATAGCTAATACAATCGGGGCTCCGGTAGGGAATAGTTATTAAACTATTTTTGTTTATATTTTAAGTTAATATCAGTGTGAAAATACATTATCCAGTTTTCTCTCTATTTGTTTTGCTGTCCTTTTCGTGCAATAACGACGAAGGACCTGGCGGTTCCGCTTCCATCGAAGGGTATGTTTATAATGTTGTACATCAGGACGATAATTTTTCGTTCCGTACCGATACATTTCCGGCAGGCGGCAAAAAAGTTTACATCAAGTTCGGTAACGAAGATTATGTAGGCGACGATGTGGATGCGAATGAAAAAGGGCTTTACCGCTTCGACTATCTGCGCGAAGGCAGCTACACGGTTTACGCTTTTTCGGAAGCGAAGAATGGGCGGAAGAATGCCGAAATGCAATCGGTCAGCGTAAAATCGCATACTGTTGCTCCGGCTATTTATATCCATAGCGGAGATGTTTACAACACAGTTATGATTAAAGGCAAGGTGTGGGTGAAGTACTACAATAAGGGATCCCTTGTTCGGATAAATGGTCAAGACTCAATTCCGGCGGTCGAAACGCGGGTTTTCATTAAAAATACCGGCGAAGAAATGTTTTTCGACGATGTGCGCGTGGGCGATGCCGGTCTGTTCGTTTTCAAAGAACTGCAACCTCAAAAGCAATACGAAGTGTATGTGAGTACGGAGAGAATTGGAGACAGTTACAAAAATATCTTATTTCCCCTGACTGCCACCGTTCGCGTTGGAGAGCCTTACAAGGTGTATCCGTTGGATGATGAGACAAAACTTGAATTTACTATCATACTCAATAATTAAAGATGAAAGCAAAATACATTGTAGCAAGTCTCGTAATTGTGATAGGTAGCGTCTCCGTTTTCAGCGCCTTAGCGCAAACGCCCGCTGCTCCGCCCGCTGCCACGCAAGGACAAACGCCCTACCTGACGCCCGAAGAGAAACGCGCGCTACGCAAAAACTTGGTTGTGAGGGAAATGAATGCCGATGCCAAAGGCAAACGCCAATGGGTGGATCATTACACCGTGTGGGACGAAAATGGCTACAAGCTGGAAGAAATTGAATACGCCGTTTACGGGCAACGCGAACGGGTTACCTACGAATACGATGCCAATGGCGTATGCATCCGCGAAAACGTGTATAACGACAAAAACAAATTGTACCGCATTCGCAAATATGACTACCTGCCCAACGGACGCAAGAAAACACAATACAATTACAACCCCGACGGGAAATTGTATTCAACCAAAGTGTATGAATACTCGTATAAATAAACCGGCGGATGACAAATCCGGGATATTTTCGATAGTGGATGGCGATAGTTTTGGTCATTCTCCATTTTCCATTCTCCATTCTCAATTGAGTGAGATGCCTGCTATTACATTGGACGAAATGAAAGACATTCGCCTGATGGACAGGGTCGATTCCAAGTTTGTGGCGCCGGTAAGTTTTCTGCCCCGCTTGTTGGAGGAGATGAAGCCCTATTTCATGGTGCAAACAATTGCCGGAAAAACAATTGCCTCCTACACTACGCAATACCTGGACACGCCCGATTTGGATATGTTCACCATGCACCAGAACGGCAAACTCAACCGGCAGAAAATCAGGATTCGCTCCTACATTGATTCGCATCTTTCGTTTCTTGAGATTAAAAATAAAAACAACAAGGGACGGACAAAAAAAATACGCACCCCGATGGGCTTGACGCATGTCAGAACAGTTGACGAACTGGCCGGGGACAAAGCTTTTTTGGAAAGTCATTCCCTGTTTGGCTGTCATCTGCTGTCGCCTGCGCTTGATAATAGCTTCAGCCGCATCACGTTTGTGAACAACCGGAAAACCGAACGTGTTACCATTGACCTGGGTCTGTCGTTTCGGAATTATAAAACCGGCGAAGAAAAGGCGCTGGATAATTTAGCCGTCTTGGAATTGAAGCAAGACGGGAGGCTCTATTCCGACTTTCGGGCTATTTTGGCCAGGTCGGGTATCAAACAAATGTCGTTTAGCAAATATTGCATGGGGACGGTACTGACCAACTCCGATGTCAAATACAATCGTTTCAAAAAGAAATGGAATTTAATAATTAACAAAATTACAGACCACCTGTATTAATAACTATAAAAAATATGATTCAACCGGATTATGACCCTCAAATTGTGCAAGAACATGTAGAGGCTTTGGCCGAAAACGGACTTTCATTTATGGGTGTTGATGTGTTCGACTCCACAATGTTGCTTACACTACTGCTGCGTTTCGGCGCCAATCTTTTGGTTTGCTGGATTATCACCCGCTTTTTCTACTATAAAAAAAGTGTGCGGAAAGATTATTATTTCACTTTCATGTTGTTCAGCGTATCCATCTTCCTGATGCTCTACGTTTTGCAAAACATTTCGATGAGCGCCGGTTTTGCCTTGGGGCTGTTTTGTATTTTCGGCATGATACGCTACCGGACAGAAAGCATACAAATACGCGAAATGACCTATTTGTTTGTAATAATCAGCGTTTCGGCGGTCAACGGCTTGTCGATTGATGTGGACTACACCACGCTCCTGGTCGCTAACCTGCTGTTTATCGCTGTTATCTGGATATTGGAAAGCAGTATCAAGCACAATCCGACCAAGATAATATTGTACGAAAAAATAGCGCTTATCACACCGGATAAATACGACGAAATGCTGGAAGACCTGAGAACGCGCACCGGCCTGAATATCATCAAGGCAGAAGTAGGACATATTGATTTCTTGCGCGATGTGGTTTACCTGAAAGTCTATTACAAATCAAGTTCGGATGAAATTAATACCATTGACAACATTACCAAGTTTGGTTAAAGCCCGAAAGTTGAGCCGTTTTCAACTCCTCGCTATCCTGCTGCTTAGCTTTTGTTGGCCATTGTCGGCACAGCAACAAGAAACCAGCTATGGCTTGTCGCTGTCCGTTGCATTGGAAAAAAAGTTGAGCCGTGTCTTCGATTTGAAGGTGGAGGAAGAGCTTCGCTTGCTCAACAATGAGGTCAACTTCGACCGCAACATGGCAACGGTTGGGCTTGATTATGCCCTTTTTGAGCGGAAACTGAAATTGGGAGCATACTATTCATTCATTTATCTATACAACGACGACCACTATTACGAACCGCGGCGCCGTTATTATTTCAATGTTTCGTACAAAGAATCGCTGAGCCAGTTTACGCTTTCGTGGCGGGGAAGAGCGCAGGGAACCTATCGGGACGAGTCAACCGGCGAGTATAAAATCAATCCGAAGTATGTGATGAAGAACAAGTTTCAGGTGGACTATGCCATCTGGGGAAAGCCTTGGGATCCTTACCTATCCTGCGATTTATACAACGATTTGAACAATCCCAAGGGCAACAAACTGACCCGCTTCCGTTACCAGCTGGGCGCTTCGTGGCGACTGAATCGCACCGACTACCTTGATTTCTTTACCCGCTACGACCACTACCTCGACCACCGCGACCCACTGGTGTTTTCGCTTGGCGTAGGGTATAAGATGAAGTACTAAGAAACGGGATTATATGGGCAGATAGACCACTTTTTTTGTCTCGAAAAAATCTTCTTCAAAAAAGCTCACCAGCTCATCAATGACCACCAGCTTTCTGAAAGGCTGGGTTTCGTCTTGCAAGTCTCCACCTTTCAGGCAGATAATTCCGTTTGGAAGAGAGTTCTTTTGTTCGGACGAAATGTTTTTCCTGACGATTCTCACCAAATCATCCAATGGCATAACTGCCCGGCTGACAACAAAATCGAATTTTCCTTTTTCTTCTTCGGCGCGGCAATGCCTGAACGCTACGTTTTCCAAGCCAATGGACTTGGCGACTTCGGTGGCTACGGTGATTTTTTTGCCGATACTGTCGATTAAAAGAAATTGGCTGTCGGGGAAAAATATGGCCAGCGGTATGCCGGGGAATCCGCCGCCGGTTCCTACATCCAGCACAGATGTGCCTTTGGTGAAACGGATGATTTTGGCAATGCTCAGCGAATGCAGCACGTGGTGCACATAAAGATTCTGAATATCCTTGCGGGATATAACGTTTATTTTATTGTTCCAATCTTCATAAAGATTATACAGAGCAGCGAATTGTTCTTTCTGCCTGGCGCTGAGATCGGGGAAATATTTTAACAGGATGTCCATAGTTATAAATCGGGGGAAAGGGATATGGCGGAGTCTTCTTTCAGTATTAAACTTACTTCCTCGTACGATAAGAAAATATTTATCTCATCCCGTTGAAGAGCCGAATATTCTCCTTTGTTGAAGGTATAGGTAATACCTTTTTCATCAATCAAAAAGTTGTTGTTGGGCATAATTTCTTCGATGCCGAAGTAGCCGATATTTTCCAGTTGAGCTACCTTTTCGGCCTTGTTTGCTTCCAACAATTTATCTTTGAAAAGAATATTCAAAACCTTTTCATAGCCTTCGTTGAAAAGGCTCTCCTCCGTCAGTATGTTATTGTTATTCAAGTCATATACATAATTTGTGTATTGCAGAAACGAACTGCTTCCACCCTTGTAGTTTGTCCGGGTAATGCGACAAGAGACCAAGCCCGCCTTGTTGAAAGTGATGTCGTTTGAAAGTGTTTCGTAGTACGAAAAATAATTGTCAGCCGGGCTGTCTTCCGAAGTATCATCCTCTTTTTGCTTGAAAAAAATCCTGACGTCTTCCTTGTAATTGTTGATATAATTTTCGGCGTATTTTTCCACTACCTCTTGCGGTTGCATTCCCACATACGATTCATCAAAGAAGTTTTGTACAAAACTATTCGTGATTGATTCCAGCACTTGGCTATCGCTGTAAGAAGACGGGTAAACAAACTTGATTCGCAGGTTGCACGACGGCTGGGTGGAGTCGTTCTCCAGATGATATATCTTTGTTATGCTGATAGTATCAAACTGCATCTTGTTCTCCCCTATTTCCTCCTGCTTGGGACTGCACGAAAACATAAACAGAAAAACGGATAGTATAGTCAATCCTGAAACAAAAAATTTACTACTCATAATAGTCGTTCTCTTTTTATCTTGCTACAAAGATATTAAAATTTAGCCAATGAAGCATTTTAATTCTAAAAACAAAACGCAAAGACAGAAAAGCCCCTCCGACCTCCCCACGGGGAGGCTTTTGAACTCCCCCCACGGGGGATTTAGGGGGCTTCAAAACCTCTTCCCCCACAACCGGCGGAGGTGTTCCACAATCTTAGCCTCAGCTGGATTGGGTTGTGGTTCCCAGAAGCGGTGGTTCAGGACTTCTTTGGGGAGGTATTCCTGCTCTACGAAATTATTTTCAAAGTCGTGGGCGTATTTGTAGTTTTTGCCATAGTCCAGTTCTTTCATCAGGGAGGTGGGGGCATTGCGCAAATGCAGGGGCACAGGCAGGTTGCCCGTCTCTGCAACCAGGGACAAGGCTTTTTCTATCGACAAATAGGCCGAGTTGCTTTTGGGCGATGTGGCGAGGTAAACCGTTGTTTCGGCCAACAGAATCCGTCCTTCGGGCCAACCTATTTTCTGCAAGGCATCGAAGCAGGCATTGGCCAGCAAAAGCGCATTGGGATTGGCCAAACCAATGTCTTCTGAGGCGGAAATAACCAACCGGCGGGCAATGAATTTGGGGTCTTCGCCACCGGCCACCATGCGCGCCAACCAATAAACCGCCGCGTCGGGGTCGCTTCCCCGGATGGATTTGATAAATGCCGAGATAATATCGTAGTGCATTTCGCCGCCTTTGTCGTAGGCCGCCGGATTTTCCTGCAAGCGCTCGGTAACCAATTGATCGGTAATCACTATTTTATCGCTCAAATCGGACGAAACCACCAAGTCGATAATGTTGAGCAATTTGCGGGCATCTCCTCCCGAAAAGCGGAGCAGTGCATCGGTTTCTTGCAAATCTATATTTTTCTCTTTCAGCACGGTATCTTCCCTCAACACACGGTTGGCCAGTTCGAGCAAATCGGCTTTGTCGAGCGGATTCAGCACATATACCTGACAGCGCGAGAGCAAGGGGCGAATAACTTCAAAAGACGGGTTTTCGGTGGTGGCGCCAATCAGCGTGATAACGCCGGTTTCGACAGCCCCCAACAACGAATCCTGCTGCGATTTGCTGAAACGGTGTATTTCGTCGATAAACAGAATCGGACTTTTTGCGGCAAAGAAGTTATTCTTTTTGGCGGTTTCAATCACTTCACGCACCTCCTTCACCCCCGAATTAATGGCGCTCAGAGTATAAAAAGTAGTATCGAGCGTATTGGCGACAATGGAGGCCAGCGTTGTTTTTCCCACCCCCGGAGGTCCCCACAACAAAAACGAAGGGACACGTCCCGACTCAATCATTTTACGCAAAATGGCTCCCTCTCCAACAAGGTGCTTTTGTCCGATATATTCGTCCAGTGTACGTGGGCGCATCCGTTCTGCAAGGGGTTGATTCATTTTTATTAAAAAAGTTGTAGGGGCGCGATTAATCGCGCCCGTACGGAGGTTATTTAAAGTTCAAAGTTTCTCCAACTCTGAATAAACTGCAACTGCTTTTCAAGCATGGACACGCGAGGCATCTCGCATCCGGCTTCTTTGGTAATTTCTACCGGCCTTGAGTATATATATTCTATTTCCAAAGGGCGGTGCAAATCAAAATCGAGTTTCATGCTGGGCGAATAGGGCGCCATGTTATCGGTCATGTACATCATTTCATCGGCAAAACTCTCGGAAATAGAAAACGCTCCGCTTCCCACTTTGTTTCCTGCACGAATCACTTCCAGCATCAGGTCGTAGATCAGTTGCCGGGTATGTTTGTTGCTCATCAGTTTGTCGGTAGTTGTGTTCAACACCACAGTCATCCCATTGTACGGAATGTTCCACACCAGCTTTTTCCAGCGGGCTACCGGCAAATCGACCAGTTCGGTTTCCACACCGGCTTTCACAAAATCGGCGATCACCTTCTCCAACATCTCCTTTCCGGCGAGAGTGTGAATGCCCAAACTCAGCTTGCCATAAGCCATGTGCGCCACATGTCCCGCCCCTGTTTTACCCGAACAAATAAAGGCCATTCCTCCGGCAATAGCCAGATTGGGAAATTCCTGTTGCAGGTCGGCTTCGATGCCCAGACCGTTTTGTATCAGTATCACCAGCGAGCCCGGGTGGATAATAGGCGGCAACAATGTTTTCAGCAGCTTGTTGTTGGTCGATTTCAGGCACACCAATACCACATCGCAAGCGGGCATATCGCTTGTCTTTTCGTAAGCTAAAACCGGATTCAGGCTAAAATTGCCGTTTACCGAGTCGATGCTAAAGCCGTTCGCCTTGACATACTCGTAATCGGAGTGGAACAGGAAATGAACTTCTTCTCCCGCCTTGACCAGCATTCCACCGTAAAAACCGCCGATGGCTCCCGAACCTATTACTGCATAACGTAATGATGACATGCTATATATTATGAAAACAAGATCGTTTTATTTTTATAAACCAGCGCTCGTCTATTGATATGATAATCAATGGCATGAGACAGCACTATCTTCTCCAAATCCTGCCCTTTGCGCACCAGATCCTGCACGCTGTCGCGATGGGTTATGCGGGTAATATCCTGCTCAATAATGGGGCCTGCATCCAGTTCGGTTGTAACATAATGACTGGTTGCCCCTATAATTTTCACACCCCGCTCGTAGGCCGCATGGTAGGGCTTGGCGCCAATAAAAGCAGGCAAAAACGAGTGGTGAATATTAATAATCTTGTTCGGATAAGCCGTGATAAAATTATCGGTCAGGATTTGCATATAGCGCGCCAGAACGATAAAGTCTATCTTCTTTTCCTTGAGCAGCGCCATTTGCTGCGCTTCCATCTCATCCTTGTTATCCTTGTTGATTTTCAGGATATGATACTCGATGCCGAACTTTTCGGCTACCCAGCGCAAGTCTTCGTGGTTGCTGATAATTACCGGTATCTCCACATTCCATTCGCCGGCTGTATAGCGCGCCAGTATATCGAACAAGCAATGCGACATTTTCGAGACAAAAACCGCCATCCGCGGACGATAATCGTTGAAGTACAAGCGGAATGTCATCGTATATTTGTTGGCATACATGGTCTGAAAATACTCCCCTATTTTATCTTTGGGAATCAGGAAATTTTCCAAATCCCATTCAATGCGCATGAAGAATACGTTGGCATTTCTATCCACATGTTGCTCGAGATTGACAATATTACCACCGTTGACATGCACAAAATCGGTGATAGCTGCTACCAATCCCGGTTGATCGGGACAGTGTACCAACAGTATAGCGTGAGAATCGTTCATATTTTTATATAGTTATTGTTTTTATTGCTGCTTTTCCGGCAAATTGTTTACAAAAGTAATAAAAATCGCCATGTTATGGATAAGAGAGGCGTGATTTTACAGGGTAAACGCATGAAAATTTTTACTGCTTATACCTTTCGGTAAAATTGCTGAGATGAGCAGGGATTTCTCGCTACGCTCGAAATGACAGTCTCCTTTTTGGGAGAGGGGATGAGGAAGCGGCGGCTTCGCCGCCGCTTCCTCATCCCTTAAACCACTAACAGGCGAGTCATTCCGACCAAAGGGAGGAATCTCATCCGTAACAGTAGTACTAGATTTTCATGTTTGCCCTGATTATTTTATCTTTTCGTTAATAAGATAAATTCGATTTATTGCGAATTTAAAGACAAAAGTAGTATCTTTGCACCGAGCAAATAAAGTGATATGGTCGTTACGTTTGAAGAAGGATACTTGCATGAGTTATACGAAACAGAAAAGGTAACGGATAAAAAGCGCCGTTTCCAACCACAAGTAATAACCAGGTATGTACGTTGTATTGATGCGCTTATGGCTGCGCCAAACCCCGAAGCGTTATATACAATCGGTTCTTTGCACTACGAAAAGTTAAAAGGCAACAAGAAAGGCATTTCATCTGTAAGGGTAAATGACCAATACCGAGTCGAATTTACGGAAACACAAATGCAGGAAACAGAAACAATTATCACAATTTGTAATATACTCGACTTATCAAACCATTATAAATAAAAGAATTATGGCAACGATTGCAAATAAATTAATACCACTTCACCCTACGCATCCGGGAACTCTCATCAAAGATGAAATCGAATATCGCGGTATTACGCAAAAAAATCTTGCCGCTCAAATGGGTGTTTCATATACTGTTCTGAACGAAATACTGAACGCCAAACGTCCGGTAAGCGCCGAATATGCCTTGCTTGTTGAAGCTGCATTGGGTGTTGATGCCGAAACGCTGACAAATATGCAGACACGATACAATCTGCAAATGGCTCGCCAAAACAAAAAAATACTGGAACGTTTTGCCGAAATTCGTAAAGTAGCGGCAATGCTTTAATTGGTTGGTCTGCCCCTACCTGTCCCTCACTTTATAAAATCCACAACAAGGTCAAATGTCCGTCTGAACTGCTTATCTACTTCGTCTTGAATGGCTGTCAGGGCAGGGAATGGGTCTTCGTGCTTGTACTTGTAGGGATAATCGAGGATGTCCACCCTGATTGGTATGTCGCGTTTTATGCCTTGCAGGGTGTTTATTATTTCGTAGGCGGGGACGACCGTATCTTCGGTCAGGGCAATGGCATATACTCTGTCGCTCATGCTTTTGAAAATGTCCTCCCTGCATTTTGTCAGCGCCGCATAGTTGAGCATACTTCTGAAGTTGACGCCTTCGGGGTGTGTTTCGCCCAGATAATGACGCAAAACTTCGTCTCTTTTCATGTGGCTTTCGAGGTGTTCCACCACAAACGAGTAGAGGCTGACATTCGCTTCGCTGTCCAGTATAAATTTTGAAACGGGGGAAAGCCTGTTGAATACCGCGCCACCACAAAACGACACGAATCTGGATGCCGAAAAATACCCGTTCTGGTTTGTCATCATCAATATCTCGGCCAAAAAGCTGCCGATAGAATACGACATCAGGTCGATGCTTGCATCCGGGGCTATTGCCGGGTGTTTTCCCGCTTTAACATCTTCCACAAAATTTATTATGTCGTAATATGTTTGCAGACCCGACCAGATAAATCGCTGGGGCTTGTTGTGCAAGCGCGTGCTGATGGCCACATTCGACAAACTGGAGTGAATAACATCCTTGTGCCGCTGTTTCCGTTGCTGGCTTATCTCGTACATTTCGTGGATGTTGCTCCAGGCGGCAGGCGCCCTGTTCATGTGGAATGCAATGGGGAACAGCACAATTGATTTGCCGGTTTTATCGGCCAGATATTTTGCCCAAGGAAAGTATTTTATCCAGTACTTTTCGTTGAAGCCATGAAACATCAAAATAATACCTTTTGCTGTATCCACATTCTTGGGCGAGATTACATGGTACCTGAACTTGATATTTTCCATAATTTCCGCATCCTTCTTATTCAGCATTTCCTGAATAATATCGGGTTCGTACTCGTGCTGGTGAAGCCCGGGCAGATACTCGTAATCGTCGTTATTGCCCGAACCGCCGGGTAGAATAAACCGATATTGCGATTCAAAGCTAAAGTTTCGCATTACTGTATTTTCGTCAACAACTATTTCGTTATCGTCATAATTCTCTATTGCCTTAAAATGGTTGAAAACATCAATGTACTTCATCGTTGTATGTATTATGTACCTGGAATCTATATCGCCCAACAAATCTAATAAATTATATTGAATAACCGGTTAAAATATTTCCCCTACTTCAACTTTTAGCTACCGGAACAATCGGCTACATCGCCGGTTTTTCGTTTAAACTATTTTAAAACATAGTTAAAGAACACATTTATTAGTAATTATCTGAAATAAATAATAACTTTGTACCCGCTATACAATACTAGTTGTTTTTGTAATACAATATGGTAAGAGAAAGTAATTTGGTTGATATATCTTTTTTATCATCAAGCATCCCCGAGATGTGGGAACTTTTGGATAATAAGGGGCGGGCTGAAATATCTTCAACCGCCAAGATTCTTGAGTTTAAGAAAAACGAAGTAATCTATTACGAAGAAGAGACGCCAAAAGATTTGATGTGCCTGCTGAAAGGGAAAGTCAAGATATACAAAAATGGCGTAGGCGGAAGAAGTCAGATTATACGGATGATCAGGCCGGTGCAGCATTTTGGGTACAGAGCCTATTTTGCCAACGAACCATACGTTACTGCCGCCGCCGCTTTCGAGGCTTCAACTATCTGCTTCATCCCCATGAAGGTTATCGAAAAGCTGGTTACAACAAACTCTAAACTGGCGCTGTTTTTTATAAAGGAACTGGCTACCGACCTGGGCATTGCCGACGAACGGGTGGTCAACCTCACGCAAAAACACATCCGGGGACGGTTGGCCGAATCGCTTATATTTTTGATGGACAACTACGGGCTGGAAGAAGACGGCGCCACAATCAGCATATACCTCTCGCGCGAAGACCTCGCCAATTTATCGAATATGACAACCTCAAACGCTATCCGAACGTTATCCAATTTTGTTGATGAGCACATCATTACATTAGACGGGCGAAAAATAAAAATTATAGACGACGACCAGTTGCGTAAAATCAGCAAAATCGGATGATAGCCCGGATTTTCCACAAATACCTCGACTTTAAATACCGGGAAGTTGACGCTTTTATCAGGCGACCGGTAGAGGTTCAATCAAAAATACTACAGCAGTTGCTCGGAAGAGCTAAAAATACCTTGATAGGGACCGAACACAACTTTGCTTCGATAAAGAACAAAGACGATTTCAGAAACAAACTTCCCCTGTTTCGCTATGAAGACCTGAGGCCCTACCTCGACAAAATAATCATCGACAAACAACAGAATATATTGTGGGACAAGCCTGTGAAGTGGTTTGCCATGTCGTCGGGAACAACCGGGGATAAAAGCAAATACATTCCCGTAACGGATGAATCCCTCAGCAAAGGCCACTACAAATGCGGCGAACAGATGCTTGCCATTTACGGAAAGGAAAATCCCGGCGCCCGCTTTTTTCTGGGGAAGACGCTGGTGTTGGGAGGCAGTCAGCAGATAAATAACATTGGCGAGGGCATATTCACCGGCGATATTTCGGCTATCCTTACCAAAAACCTGTTGCCATGGGCCAGGATCGGACGCACCCCCGAAAACATATCGCTCCTGCCCGACTGGGAAGAAAAACTGAAAGCCCTTACCGATTATTCCATCAGGCACGATATTCGGGCTTTTATGGGCGTACCTTCGTGGCTGCTGATTCTGTTGAAGAAAATAAAAGCCGGGTCGGAAAAAGAACTGACCGAATTGTGGCCAAACCTCGAAGTGTTTTTCCATGGCGGAGTGAGCTTTACCCCATTCGAGGAGCAGTACAAGAAGCTCATCAACAAGCCCGGCATGAATTACTGGGAGACTTACAATGCTTCGGAAGGATTTTTTGGCGTGCAATATTCGCATCAATCAAAGGACATGCTCCTGATGCTCAACCACAGCACTTACTACGAATTTATCCCCATGAGCGAATGGGAGGCCGAACATCCCCGAACCTTAACCCTCGATGAGGTGCAAACCGGTCAGAATTATGCCATCGTGATAACTACCAACGGCGGCCTGTGGCGGTATATGATTGGCGATACCATTGAGTTTACATCAACCAATCCCTACCTGATAAAGATTACCGGACGCACAAAGAGCTTTATCAACGCTTTTGGCGAAGAACTGATTATCGACAATGCCGAAAAAGCCTTGAGGGAAACCTGCCAACAAACCTCGGCACAAATAACCGAATACACCGCCGCCCCCATTTATTTCGGCGACAACAACACCGGAGCGCACGAATGGCTGATTGAGTTTGAAACAGCCCCCTCAAACTTGGAAGACTTTGCCCGGATACTGGACGAATGTCTCAAAAAAACAAATTCCGACTACGAAGCAAAACGCTCGTATAACCTGTCGTTGCAAGCGCCCGTTGTAAGAAGCCTGCCCAAAGGCTCGTTCCTTCGCTGGCAAGAGTCGATAAACAAAATCGGCGGGCAAAACAAAGTGCCACGCCTTTCCAATAATCGCGATTATATTGATAGATTGAGGGAGTTTCTTCGTCTTCCCTAAAACAACTATCCGGCACAGAGGACACGAAATATGGGAACGCAAATGACGCAGATTACGCATCCGACCGGACAAGATTATTCCATGATTTTATTAATGCCTTTGCCCAAATGTAAACGAGTAATGGGAATACAATTACGATTAATTTATTGTAGTTAAAGGCGCCGTAAAAATCGAAATGTAATACGGATAATACAGCTCGAGTAATACCACAACCATAACAATCCCGACCAAAGATATTCTTAATCAAACAAATTGTATGTTCTCCATTCAGCCAATGAACGGGGATGAAATGAAAGATAAATGGTGTTGAAAGGAGAGCAACACCATTTATTTGTTGGTTCAATCGTTTACTTCTTAACCAGGTAATTGCCATCGCCATCTTTGTAGCTTCCAGTCAGAATCATGATAAAATCAATAAGCGCCCAGATGCCACAACCACCCAATGTGAGTAATTGAACTACCCCAATAGCTGTACTTTTTGTGTAAAAACGGTGAATCCCCAAATATCCAAGAAAAATACATAACAACAATGTTGTCAGCCAATCTTTCCCCTCAGCATCGGATGAATTTCCGGCGAAGTTACCTCCCTTCAGGCTTACGCCACATTTTACACAAATAACCGCTTTCTCAGAAACTTCTGCTCCACAATTTGGACAATACATAATAATAAGTTGTTTATGTGCCTCCCTGTTCCTCTCCGTTTGGCATTATCAAAAATAAGAAAAGCGCAGGAACTGTCATTAACATTTATTGCCCATCGGTTCTAGCCAAGTTTGCAAGTACACCAACAGAAATAATATCTTAAACGCTTTCGTCAATCAGATTAAGGACTTCTCCAATCAAATTATTGATTGTTGAATTGCGGTAAAGATAACAAAAGTTATAGCTTTAAACAATATCTATAACAAATTTATCTTTTAAGAAGGTGGATTCTCTATCATTTCAGGGCAAATGCATGAAAAATTTAGTACTACTGTTACGGATGAGATTCCTCCCTTTGGTCGGAATGACTCGCCTGTTAGTGGTTTAAGGGATGGGGAAGTGGCGGCTTCGCCGCCGCTTCCCCATCCCCTCTCCCAAAAAGGAGACAGTCATTCCGACCAAAGGGAGGAATCTCCTGCTCATATCAGCCACTTTACCGAAAGGCATAAGTACTAAAATTTTTCATGCATTTGCCCTGTCTATCATTTTTGGATATAAACGAGTTTTCGACTAAACTATTCTACCCGCTAAAGTTTTATTTTCAATCCCATGTTTACTACAAAACCATCCAAGGGGGCGTAAATATCTCTGAACACCGGATTTGTAACTGTCCCTGTATAAATGCTGTCGAAGCGTGTTTGTCGCGTATCCGTAAAATTCTCGAAATTGGCATAGACCGAGAAGCGTTCCCAGATTTTTTCTATCATTGCTCCGCAAATCCAATAGGCTTTTCCGTTTGCACCGTCATTCAGCTTTTGAGGGCTGTAATAATAGGCCTCCAATCCGATTTTCCAACTATCCTCTATTTCGTACATAAGAATGTTGTTCAGGCGATGTTTAGATGTTAAGGGATTTTGATAGCGGGCGCCGTTTTCACTCACTCGCGTATCGGTATAGGTATAACCAATAAAAAGCATGAAGTCCTCGTAGCGGATTTTAATATTGGTTTCGGCTCCTTTTGTACCGGTGTGCCCGTTGATATTCTGAAATTGAAAATTACCGTCCTGCAACGGATTTAGCATCAAGGGATTATTCAAGTAAGTATAAAAAAAGAGTTGATTGAGCGATAAAGACACCTCTCCGATAGCTGTGCGGTAATTCACATCGGCATTTACGCCGTAACTGCGTTCCAATTTGTTAAACTCGCTGTTTACCGGTAAAACGTGTTGATACTGTATCCGCTCGCTTTCTTCGGTGAAAATAGTTGGCGTTTTGTATCCCAATCCGCCACCAATACGGGATGTGAGTTTGTTATTGATTTTGAACAAGCCCGAAACGCGAGGCAGCAAAGCAAATCCGTAGTCTATAATATAATCGCCACGCAAACCGCTTTCAACACTAAACCAATCACTCACTTGCGTAGTGTTTTGTACAAATAATCCGCTGGTGATTTGATTGTAATTTCGTGCAGGTAAATCCGTTAATTTATTTTCCGAGAAATTATCCGTCCACAGATTACCGCCTGCTACCCATTCGGTAGTTTCGCCTGTCCGGAGGTAATTAATTTCGGAAAATGTTCCATTCTGGCGACCGTCAAAGGTATAACCGGGGACAGAAATAGTTCTGTCAAAATAGCTGTAACTAGTGCGAAAAGCCAACTTCGATTGATTATTGAGTTGATGTTCGAGAGAAAGTTGCGTGCTGACACGTTTTGTATCGTTGTCCTCAAAATAACTGTGTTCATCATTCCGTTCGCCTTTAACATAGTGCATATCGCCTCCTAAGCGGTTTTCAAATGCGGTGTTTAGCCCAAAATCCAAGGTGGTTTTTTCGTCGAAATAAACAAATAAGCGCGGATTGACGACATATCGCTCCACTTTGGGAATGGCGGACAGGTCAATATCCGCAGGGTCGTATGCCCGGGTACTGTTGCGCGAAGCGAACAACGTTACACCCACTTTCTCGAAGCGTTGGGAATAAAAACCGTTGAGGTCAAGCCCCAGGGCTGAAGTTCCATTCAACTGAAAGCTCAACTCTCGTTCTTCTGCCGGCGTTTTGGAAATCAGGTTTACCAATCCCGCAATCGCCCCGCCACCGTAGAGCGTGGATGACGAACCTTTGATAATTTCAACTTGTTTCAGGTCGAGCGGTGGAATCTGCAACAGTCCCAGTCCGCTTGCCGCACCCGAATAGATGGGGAAGCCGTCTTTGAGGATTTGTGTATATCGTCCGTCCAGTCCCTGTATCCGTATGGAGGCATTGGCCGAAATGGGCGAGGTTTGTTGCGTTTGAATACCGGTACTTTCGTTCAATAGCATACGAATATCGCCGGGTTTCATATTTCCTTTTTCTTCTAATTCTTCGCCACCGATAAATTCCATTCGTGTAGGAATATTTTCGATTGTACGGGTACTGCGGGTGGAGGAAATTACAATCTCTTCGAGTTCCGAAGTGATAATCTGCGTTGTATCGGCAGCCTCCCTGGTTGCCGGAAATTTGTCCTGAGCTTGTGCAAGGCCACATACAGCCATTGCCACAAACAAAATGATAGCTATTTTCACTGAATCTTTTGTTTAATATTTACCTTTCGTCCGATTTAACCATTAACCCCTCTTTTTCCATCCGCTTAAAGGCGCGTATTTGAAATGCCAACAGTACTGCCGTTGTTATTGTTGCCAGCAAATCGGATGCCGGCATCGAGAGCCAGACGCCATTTAGTCCGAAAATTTGTGGGAGGAAAAACAAAAACGGTATCAGGAACAGGAACTGACGGGTAAGGCTTAAAAATATTGATTTTCCGGCCATCCCGATGGATTGAAAAAAGTTTGTTACCACTATCTGGAATCCGGCCAATGGAAATGCCAGAATAATATAACGCAGGGCATTGGCCGATTCTTCTGCCAAAAGCTCTCCGGGCCCGAATATGCTGACAAACACATTGGGGAAGAAAAAGCCCAGCGCAAAGCCGAAAGTGGTGATACACACACCCACTTTTATGGTATAGATGAGTGTATCCTTCACCCGCGAATAATTTTTTGCCCCGTAATTGTATCCTACAATGGGTTGCATACCTTGTGTTAAACCAATCACAACCATTACAATAAGCATTATCAGCGTATTGGCAATCGTGTAAGCGCCTATGGCTACATCGCCTGCATGAGTGTCGCCACCGGCAAATCGTCTCAATTGGGCTATAATAAGGAACACAATAGCCGAAGCGGCAATCTGCATCAAAAACGGAGACATCCCAATAGAGGCAATCGCCCAGATAATTTTACCTTCGACATGTCCGAAAATATATTTTAAACGCAGGCGGATAAAGCTGTTGGCATTGATGAAATGGTGCATCACAAAAGCAAAACCGATAACCATCGCCAAAAAAGTAGCAACGGCAGCGCCCTGTATTCCCCAGCCCAGCCATTTGATGAAAATAGGGGCTAATATAATGTTGGCAATTACGCTGATAAGCATCGTCATCATGGCTTTGAACGGATAGCCCGATGCCCGCATCATATTGTTGAAGTTAAAACACAGCGCCAGGAAAAGATTCCCCGGCAAAAATATAATCAGGAAATCGTAGGCGTATGGCAACGTGGCATCGCTTGCACCGGCAAATAGCAAGACCGGCTTCAAAAACAGAAGCAACAGAGCGATGACAAATCCGCTCAAGGCCAAGGTCATTAAGAAGGAGGTTCCGGCTATTTTCTCGGCGGTTTCCTTGTCCTTTTCGCCCAAGCTGATGGATATGCGGCTGGCCGAACCGGCTCCTACCAGCATACCTACTGCCGCAGTCAGGTTCATAATCGGCAACACAATACCCAATGCCGACAGGGCGTCATCGCCTACCCAATGCCCGATAAAAATACGGTCGATAATATTATACAATGAATTTACCATGGTGCCTACAATGGCAGGCAAGGCATATTTCCATAAAAGCGTACTCGTTTTTCCGTTCCCAAGCTCAATAACATTCACCGAATTTCCCATTGCAATTCTATCCTTTTCTTCCTTTTTTATGACCATGCAAAGATACTTTTTCTTTTTATGAAAATAATAGTTTTTGGGGAATTAATAGCATTTATACGGGCGCAAATTGTAGGTGAAAAATAAGAACTTATTTCCATTTAACCGTAACAGGTTTACCGTCCGGCAAACAATTGAGCCAAATTTCACCGTCCTTTACAAGCGTTGGAATGGATTTTATTTTGCCGCTACCGGCAACGGCTTTAGTGGCTCCCGGCGCCCGAATAATAATGGTTAACGGCGCTTTGAACAATTCGCTGTCCAAACCGGTGTCCAAAGAAAAGATCAGGCTATTTTTCGATTGTTTAATCAGGCGGATTTGAGTATTCTCCCGTTCTTGTATGTAGCATCCGATGTTGCCAAAAGTATCAATCCACAAATCCTGCTCTTTGCTTTTTGTATATTTCAAATGCTCTTCAAAAATTTCGGGATTGAGCGGGTCGAAGCCATCGACCAGGCCATGTATCATAGCTACGCCCCAATCCTTTTTAGTGATTAGGCCATCAATCCACAAGTTGACTGCGACTGTCGTTGTGTCGCGCTTCCCAATTCCCCGTTCAAAATTTCGAGCTACGGCATGGCGTTTCAGCACGAGTTTTTCAACCTCCTCGTTGCGACTGTTGTACGGATAACAAAACGAAACAGGGAAAACACCCACTTCTTTCTTTATCCTGTCGGCGCCTTCCTCAATTTCCGCCTCCGCCTCCGCCAAATCTTTTACGCTAATAACCAGATTCTTGTGTCGGAGCGTATGATTCGCAATTTCAAAACCCTTAGCTGCCAATGAGCGAATTTCGTCCCAAGTGGCGCAGTTCCAAACGCCGGGCTTTCGGCTTTCGGCATCCTCAATGCTTGTCGCTACTTCGCCCGCAACAATAAAGAATGTTGCCGTTATCCGCTGCCGTTCCAAAATGGGAGCCGCTATCAGGTACTGGTTACGCGAACCATCGTCAAAAGTATAACTTACCGCTCCGGCCTTATCATCTTTGTATTTTGCAATCCGTATAAGCTCTGTTTGTGCAGCGGCCTGCGAAACAAAGCAACAGGCAACAAGAATATATAAATACCACTGTTTCATCTTTCCATTGTTATTTTCGATTGAGCAAAGATAGTTTTTCTTTTTTTGAAAAAGACAGTTTTTGTAACTATATGCAGACTATTTTCAATAGACCAGAGATCCCTAACCAGAGAATTATAATAACGAGCCTTATCCGTGTTTTCATCACTAATATAATTTTCTGCCCGTAAATAGAGCATTTACGTGTTTCAATACGCCCGTGTCCACAATCCAGTTCTTGGTAATAATCATAACCTTTGTGGGTTTTAAAGGGTTGCCCTGCCCTATTATTTTTGTGATTTTATTTTGTTTATCGGAAATAAAGAGGTATATTTGTATAAATAGTTAAAAGGACATGAGGATTTCATATATAAAACGTTAGTTGAATATTATAATGAACATCCAGATTCTGAGAGCGCCTTGGAAGACTGGTTTACAAAAACCGAAGAATCGCAATGGGCAAATTTTACAGATATGAAGAACACCTTTAACAGTGTGGATGCAGTTGGAAACAAGCGATATATCTTTAATATAAAAGGGAACACTTATCGGTTAGTAGCTATCGTTTTATTTGTTCCGAAGTTTGTATATATTCGATTTATAGGAACTCATGCCGAATATGATAAGATAAAAGATTGTTCAACAGTTTAATTATTAAACTTATGAAATCAATTAGCAACAATAAAGAATATCGTGCTATCACAAAAAGGATAGACGAATTATTGGAAGTAGTAAGCGACGAAAATTTCGACACTATTCCTGAAGCTATTGAATTGGAATTTTTATCTACTCTGATAGAAGAATACGAACAGCAAAACTACCCAATAAACACACCTTCGTTATCTGATATTATAAGGCTCAGAATGTACGAACTTAATCTGAATCAGAATCAGCTAGCTAAACTTATAGGCGTTACTCCTTCAAGAATTAGTGAATATATGACCGGAAAGGAACCAACATTAAGAATAGCCCGAATTATCTGCGAGAAACTTGGTATAAGCGCGAATATTGCTTTGGGGGTATCCGAAGCTAAAATAAAAAAACAGTTAATTTGCTAATCAACCGTTCTTCTATTTCTTACTCCCCAGCAAATCCTCCAAGCGAATGATTTCGTCCCGGTATTGTGCTGCCTCAAAAAATTCCATTTTTTTGGCGGCCTCTTTCATTAGTTTTTTGCTTTTTTCTATTGCTTTCTTTATTTCATCTACACTCATATACTGAGCTTTAGGCGTAGATGCGATAGACATAAATTCGGGTTCGCTATAGGCTTGTGCACCGGATTTATCCAGCCGGTTACCCAAATTCAGTACCGAATTCCTGCCTTTCTGTATTTGCTGCGGAACAATGCCATTTGCTTCGTTATAAGCCAATTGCTTCTCGCGCCGCCGATTGGTTTCATTAATTGTCAACCGCATACTTTCGGTAATTCTGTCGGCATAAAAAATCACTTTCCCGTTTATATTGCGGGCAGCGCGTCCTACGGTTTGCGTTAACGAGCGATGCGAACGGAGAAATCCTTCCTTATCGGCATCCAGAATGGCGACCAATGATACTTCCGGCAAATCGAGGCCCTCGCGCAACAAGTTAACGCCAATCAATACATCGAAGAGCCCGTTGCGCAAATCATCCATTATCTGCACCCTGTCGAGCGTATCTACGTCCGAGTGTATGTAGTTGCAACGTATATCACTATTTGCCAAATATCTAGTTAGTTCTTCCGCCATCCGTTTGGTGAGGGTTGTTACCAATACACGTTCATCTTTTTCAATTCGCAGCTGAATTTCTTCCATCAAATCGTCAATCTGGTTCAGACTTGGCCTTACATCAATCGGAGGGTCGAGCAAACCGGTCGGGCGGATAAGCTGCTCAACCACTATTCCTTCCGATTTTATCAATTCGTAATCGGCAGGTGTAGCGCTGACATAAATTGATTGGGATACAATCGCCTCAAATTCTTCAAATTTCAGCGGACGGTTATCTATTGCCGCCGGTAAACGAAACCCGTATTCCACCAGATTTTCTTTCCGCGAGTGGTCGCCACCGTACATGGCTCTGATTTGTGGTACCGTAACATGGCTTTCATCCACAACAAGCAAGAAGTCGCGGGGAAAGAAATCGAGCAAGCAGAACGGACGCGTACCCGGAGCGCGGTTGTCGAAGTAGCGCGAATAATTCTCGATGCCCGAACAATAGCCCACCTCGCGTATCATTTCCAAATCGTAAGTAACCCTTTCGTACAGTCGTTTAGCTTCCAAGGCTTTACCTATCGACTGGAGAAACTCTACCTGCTTGCCCAAATCAATTTCTATTTCGCCAATAGCGCGTACCGTACGTTCTTTGGTGGTTACAAACAAATTGGCCGGATAAATGCAGTATTCCTGAAAGCGCTCGATGGTTATACCGCTGGCAGGGTCTATACTTTCAATGCTTTCTATTTCATCACCCCAGAAAACGATTCTTATAATAACATCGCCATAAGCCAGAAAAACGTCTATTGTGTCGCCCTTTACTCTGAAATTTCCGCTATTCAGCTCCACCTCATTTCTCGAGTACAAACAATCGACCAACGATCGGAGGAAAACATCACGCACCAACTTCTGCCCAATCTTTATCGAAATTGTAGTACTATTAAAATCTTCGGGATTACCCATTCCGTACAGACACGAAACCGACGATACAGCAATAATATCCCTTCGTCCCGAAAGCAGGGAAGAAGTGGTGGCCAAACGCAATTTTTCAATCTCATCGTTTATCGACAGGTCTTTTTCGATGTAGGTGTTTGTGGATGGAATATAGGCTTCCGGCTGGTAATAATCGTAATACGAAACAAAATATTCGACGGCATTGCTGGGGAAAAAGCCTTTAAACTCGCTGTAAAGTTGGGCGGCCAAGGTTTTATTGTGGCTAAGAACAAGAGTCGGCTTTTTCACCTGCTGAATAACATTCGCAATGGTAAAGGTTTTACCCGAGCCGGTTACACCCAACAAAGTCTGGAAAGGAATATTATCATTTATTCCTTCCACCAAAGCCTTTATAGCAGCGGGCTGATCGCCTGTGGGTTTATATGACGAAGTCAGTTCAAAATCCATAACTTTACAAATATACTAATTTTTATGGAACATAACGGAAATGTGTGTGGGATAAATATCCGAACACGGAGAACACGAGGTATAGGAACGCAAATTGCGCAGATTACGCGAATTACACAAATTTACGCAAATAAGCTACTCCTGCTCATATCAGCAACTTTACCGAAAGGCATAAGCCGTAAAATTTTTCATGCGTTTGCCCTATCGTTTTTCGTTTTTCGCTTAATTATTGTTATTTTTGCACAGTCATTATAAACCTTGTGCAATTTTTTAAAAATTATGGCAATCTCGAAGACACGGAATATGCTTGTTGAAGTTGCACGGCAGCTTTTTGCGAAGCTGGGTGTGGATAACACAACCATGAACGACATTGCCATCTCATCCCACAAAGGACGGCGCACGTTATACACCTATTTCAATAATAAAAACGAGGTTTATCAGGCTGTAGTCGAGTCGGAAATTGAGGCCATGTATAAGGAGTTGCAGGTTGTTGCATCCCGTCGCTTGCCTGCCGACGAAAAACTGCTGCTGTTTTTCTATACCCGTTTGGATGCGGTGAAAAAAGTCGTATTCCGGAACGGCACCCTTCGCGCCGATTTCTTTCGGGATATTTGGCGCGTGCAAAATGTGCGTAAAGCATTCGATAAAAAAGAAGTACTGGTGCTGAAACAAATTCTTCAAGATGGCGTAAACGAAGGTACGCTGGAAATGCCGGATGTGAGCCTGACGGCAGAAATATTGCACCATGCCCTTCGAGGCTTGGAACTGCCCTATATCAGGGGATTGTTTAACCCCATCAATTCGGATAGTAAACGCTACGAAAATATTTCGTTTTTGATTTTTCATGGAATCAAAGTCAAAAAGTAAGTGTGTAACCTATATAAAGAAATTAACCAATTAAAATAAATTATGAAATTATTAGAAGGAAAGACAGCTATCGTAACCGGCGCAGCCCGTGGTATTGGAAAGGCTATTGCTCTTAAATTTGCTCAGGAAGGAGCCAATATTGCATTCACCGATTTAGCTATCGACGACAATGCCAAACAAACAGAAACCGAATTGGCCGCTTTAGGCGTAAAAGTAAAAGCATACGCATCGAATGCTGCCAATTTTGATGATACCCACAAAGTGGTGGAAGAAATAGTGAAAGATTTTGGCCGGGTAGATGTTCTTGTGAATAACGCAGGGATAACACGCGACGGCCTGATGATGCGCATGACCGAACAACAATGGGATATGGTCATCAACGTCAACCTGAAATCGGCGTTCAATTTTATTCATGCATTGACACCGGTTATGATGAAACAAAAATCGGGTAGCATTATCAACATGAGTTCGGTGGTGGGTCTTTCGGGAAATGCCGGACAAGCTAACTATTCGGCATCGAAAGCCGGGATGATAGGCTTGGCCAAATCCATCGCTAAAGAACTTGGTTCGAGAGGAATACGCGCAAACTGCATTTGTCCGGGATTCATTATCACCGAAATGACCGGCGCCCTGTCGGAAGAAGTAAGACAAAAATGGGCCGAACAAATTCCGCTTCGCCGTGGAGGTACTCCCGAAGATGTGGCCAATGTAGCTACTTTCCTTGCATCCGACCTGTCGTCTTATGTCTCGGGTCAGGCCATCCCTGTTTGTGGCGGGATGAATATGTGATTTAGTATCAGATATATAGAATAAAGAGGCTGTCTTATAAGTCTGTCTCATAAGCCTTATTCCCGAGCTTGTCATTGGCTCAGGCCGATTTATGCTTCGCTCCAATTGCGGGGTCCGACCCGCAATCTCCTGACAATCATTGCACGTTTGCTCAGGGGATCCCGTGTCAAGCACGGGATGACAGACTTTTTAGACAGCCCCATGGAACAGCCCCTTACATTTTTCCATTTTCAATTTGTATGTTTGGCGTTATTTAACCAAATTGTATGAATACGCATTTATTATTTGCAGACTATATTCGTAATTTTGTAGTTGACTAATAGTTTAACCATGTACACATTTACCATTTGCTTGCTGCTGCTTATTGGCGGATATTTTATTTATGGTTCATTTGTTGAGCGGATATTTAAACCGGACAATCGCCAGACGCCTGCCATAGCGCATCCCGATGGGGTGGACTACATTCCTTTACCCGGATGGAAGATTTTTATGATTCAATTCCTGAACATTGCCGGTTTAGGGCCTATTTTTGGCGCTATTATGGGAGCGCAGTTCGGAATATCCTCCTATATCTGGATTGTTGCCGGTACTATTGTTGCCGGAGCAACCCACGACTATTTGTCCGGTATGTTGTCGTTGCGGCACGACGGAGGCAGTCTGTCCGAAATCATCGGCGCCTATTTGGGGACAAATGCCAAGCGCATCATGATTGTATTCACGATGGTTTTATTGGTGCTGGTAGGCGCTGTGTTTGTATCGGGGCCTGCCGAATTGCTTGCCGGATTAACGCCCAAATCGTTGGACTTTACATTTTGGGTTATTGTCATTTTTGCATATTATGTACTTGCTACTCTGTTGCCGATAGACAAGATTATCGGTAAGATATACCCCTTGTTTGCCTTTGCGCTCTTGTTTATGGCTGCCGGAATTTTGTTTATGCTTTATTGGCATCATCCGCCGCTTCCCGAACTGACCGATGGACTAACCGCCGGAAAACACTTGGATTTGCCCATTTTTCCCATGATGTTTGTATCCATCGCCTGCGGCGCCATATCGGGATTTCATGCTACACAATCTCCATTGATGGCCAGATGCATGACCCACGAAAAGCAAGGCCGCCGCATTTTCTACGGCGCCATGGTGGCCGAAGGCATTGTTGCCTTGATATGGGCGGCTGCGGCAACCAGCTTCTTCGGCGAAAACGGCATCATGTACATCGAAGAAGGTAAAGAAATGGCCTATTCCGGCGCAAAAGTGGCGACAATTATTTCCTCAGATTGGCTGGGAGTATTCGGTGGTATTTTAGCTATTCTGGGAATTATTGCCGCTCCTATTTCTACCGGCGATACGGCTTTGCGCTCGGCGCGGCTGATGATAGCCGATTTTTTCCAGATAGGGCAAAAAACCATTTCAAAAAGGCTGCTTATCAGTGTGCCGATTTTTTTGGTAACGATTGGTATTCTGCTTTATAGTTTTCAGGATAAAGCCGGATTCAATATTATCTGGCGGTATTTTGCATGGTGCAACCAAGCCTTGTCGGTGTTTACGCTGTGGGCTATTACCGTTTACTTGGTGCGGCGCGCTAAAAAATACTTCTGGCTTACGTTCATCCCTGTCTTGTTTATGACGGACGTATGTGTTACATATTTGTGCATTGCTCCCGAAGGATTCGGTTTATCTCCGGTCGTTTCATACACAGTTGGAGGCATTGCTGTGATTGTCAGTATTATTTGGTTTTTTCTCTGGAAAAGAAAACAGCGGGAAAAGTAATGGCAAATTGTATAAAATAGATGAGGTAATGAGGTATATCTTGTCGTTATCTGTTTGCTACTGAAGTAGTTTTGTAAGATAAATGAGGTGAGAATTAGGTGAGATTGCTATATGATTTGGGTAAGTACAATTTGCGTTCCGTCCCGCAGGGGACGACACTTATTTTTACGACAATTGTCCGTAGGACATCCATATCAATAGAAAATAGCATTAGGATTTACCAATTTTCCCCGTAGGGGATACACGGATAAATCGGTGAATGTCCTACGGACAATTTATGAAGGGGATAAAACTGTTTTCTATTGATATGGATGTCCTACGGACAATCGGCGCAGCCTTTCCGCCTTTCTAAACAAAAAAACGCAGATTATCAATCATTTAATAATCTGCGTTTATCCATTAAATATGCCTTATCTGCGTGCTTATGAGGTTATTCCAGCGCAGCGGCCCCGGCAATAATATCCAGCAACTCGTTGGTGATTGATTGCTGACGGGTTTTGTTGTACTGTATGTTCAGTTGTTGGAGCAGGTCGTCGGCATTGTCTGTTGCGGTTTGCATGGCTATTGTTCGTGCGGCATGTTCCGAGGCTACCGAGTCGAGCAAGGCGGCATACAAAACCGAAACCAATACTTTGGGTATCAAGCTGCTCAGAATTTCGTCGTGCGAAGGCTCCAGGATATAATCGGACTGGTATCCGGCGCTTTTTTTCTGAGCATCTTCTTTTACGCTTTCGAGGTCGAACGGGAGCAGGGTTTTTCGCACAATCACCTGACTAGCTGTCGATTTAAAATGGTGATAAATCAATACAATCCTGTCAATTTCCTTGTTCAGAAACTTGTTGATAAGCATGTATGCCAAATCGGCAACCGGCTGGTAAGCAGGTTTTTCCAGCATCTCCTGATAATTGCCTTCTATTTTCAGGCCTGTTTTTTTCAGCGCTTCGGCTATTTTTTTCCCTACCGGATACACTTCAATATCTCCGGCGGCGGTTTGCTTTTTATATTCGGCATAAACAGCCTGCGTTTCCTTTATTATATTGGCATTGAACGCCCCGCACAAACTCGAATTGGAAGAGAAACTGATAATGGCAATTTTCTTTGCATCCCGTTGTTGCGCAAAAGGAGATTCGTATCCCGTATCAGACGATAACAGATTGGAGAGAATCGCATTTAATTTTTCGGAATAGGGCAGAAAGCTCGTTATCGCCGCCTGAGCCTTGTGCAATTTCGACGATGCTATCATCTTCATTGCCGAAGTAATCTTCCGCGTATTGTTAACGGAGCCTATCCTGTCTTTAACTTCCCTGAGAGATGCCATAACTTGCTTGTTTTTTTATTGCAAAACAATGTTTGCAGCCACTTTTTTGATTATATCGGTTACATCGTCATTGATAACGCCTTTCTTCAATACGTCCAATACTTCGGATTGGTATTGCATTTCCAGCGTTCTCAAAAATTCGGTTTCAAATTCGTGCACTTTTTCGAGCGGGGTGTTCCGCAGCAATCCGTTGGTTCCGCAATACAATATGGCCACCTGTTTTTCCATGGCCATGGGCGAATATTGCGGTTGTATCAGCAGTTCGGCATTTTTACGTCCCTTATCAATGGTCAAGGCCGTTACGGGGTCAAGGTCGCCGCCGAATTTGGTAAACGCTTCCAGTTCGCGGAACTGTGCCTGATCTATTTTCAGGGTTCCGGCCACTTTTTTCATGGCTTTGGTCTGGGCGCTACCACCCACACGCGAAACCGAAATACCCACATCAATAGCCGGACGGTTACCGGCATTAAACAGGTTCACATCGAGGAATATCTGTCCGTCTGTAATCGAAATCACATTGGTTGGGATGTATGCCGATACGTCTCCTGCCTGTGTTTCGATGATAGGCAGGGCAGTGAGCGAACCTCCTCCAACAACTTTGCCTTTTAAACTTTCGGGCAAGTCGTTCATTTGTTCGGCCACTTCCTGTTGCGTGATGATTCTTGCGGCGCGTTCGAGCAAGCGCGAATGCAGGTAGAAAATATCACCCGGATAGGCTTCCCGTCCCGGCGGGCGGCGCAGAATCAACGACACCTCGCGGTATGCAACGGCCTGTTTCGACAAATCGTCGTACACCACCAAGGCATGGCGACCGGTATCGCGGAAATATTCACCGATGGCGGCGCCTGCAAAAGCGGCAAAATATTGTAGTGCGGCAGGTTCGGCGGCAGTGGCCGATACCACAACCGTGTAATCCAGCGCGCCTCTTTTCTTCAGTGTTTCTATAATATTGGCTACGGTAGAGGCTTTTTGCCCAATGGCCACGTAGATACAATACACAGGATTACCCGATTCGTAATTGGCTCGTTGATTGATAATTGTATCTATGGCAATGGCTGTTTTTCCCGTCTGGCGGTCGCCGATAATCAACTCGCGTTGCCCGCGTCCAATCGGAATCATGGCGTCAATGGCTTTCAAACCGGTTTGCAGGGGTTGGGTAACCGGCTGGCGGAAAATAACCCCCGGGGCTTTACGTTCCAGCGGCATCTCCAGCAATTCGCCCGTAATTTCTCCCTTGCCGTCGATGGGTTCGCCCAGTGGCGTGATAACACGTCCCAGCAAGCCTTCGCCGACATTGATGGAGGCAATACGTCCGGTGCGCTTTACCGTATAGCCTTCTTTTATCTGGCTGCTTGGTCCAAGCAATACAGCGCCCACGTTGTCTTCTTCGAGGTTCATTACCACGGCTTTAATGCCATTGTCGAACTCAAGCAGTTCGTTTGATTCGGCATTTCTCAAGCCATATATCCGGGCTACGCCGTCTCCTACCGTAAGAACCGTACCAACTTCGTCAAACTGAACGCGGTTCTCAATTTCTTCAAGTTGCATCTTCAGTACGTCGGAGACTTCACTGGCTTTAATATTTTCAGACATAATCTTTTTAAGTTATGAGTTACAAGTAGAGACGCGGAGCGCCACGTCTGTACATAAAAGTTCAAAGTTTTAAGTTAGGAGATTGCGGGTCGAGCCCGCAATGACAAAACTTTTGTTGTCGCTTCGCGTCAATTTAACCATTACTGGTAAGTTGTTGCTTTATCTGCCTCAGCTGGGTGGCAACACTTGCATCCAAACGGTATGTATCGAAGAAGAGGATAAAGCCTCCTCCGATAGTTGGGTCTATGCTTGTTTCAAACTCCAAGCTTCCTTTTTGCTGTTTTTGCAGTAAGCTCTTCATCTTTTGGATGGTGGCATCGTTGACCGGCGTGGCTGTTATCAGCTTGCCCACATTGATGTTCTTGTGCTTACGATACAAATCGAGGTAAACGAGAGCGATGGTTTGCAGGTGATTTTCTCTTCTCCGGCGCAACAATAAGCGGGCAAAACTGTCGAAGGTATCGCTTGCCTTGCCGCCTGCCGCCGCCTGAATAAGTCGTAATTTATCCTTACTGTTCAACACAGGATTATCCAAGGCCGAACGTATTTTCGGATTCCCGGAGTAGGCGGCAACCACGTTCTTCATTTCCACGAAGAATGTTTCTTCCACTTTCTTTTCCAGCGCGTACTCAAACAAGGCCCGGGCGTAACGCATTGATATAATTCCTGTATTCATACTGTTTTAAGATTTAGATACGATAGTTTCATCCAGCAAACGTTCAATCAGCGCCATTTGGTTCGATTGGCTATCCAACTCGTGGCGAAGCACTTTTTCGGCAATATCAACCGACAGCGCCGCTACCTGGCGGCGAATGTCGCGGATAGCGTCTTCTTTTTCCGCTTGTATTTGCTTTCTTACTTCTTCCAACTCTTTCAAACCTTCGGCACGGGCTTGCTCGCGGGCTTCATTCACTATTCTGTCGCGGATGCTTGCCGCCTCGGCTAAGATTTTCACCTGTTCTTTTTTGGCGTCGGTCAATAAGGCTTCGCTTTTTGTTTTTATTTCGGCCAGTTGTTGATTGGCATCCCTGGCTGCATCCAACGATTTTTCGATGTAGGTTTTCCGTTCATCTACCATCTTGGTGATAACAGGGAAGCCGAACTTGGCGAGTACGAAAAATACAGCGCCAAACGACAACAGCATCCAAAATAACAACCCGGTATCAGGCGTTAATAGTTCCATTGCTTAGTTTTTTTAATATTTTACGATAAATCCGCAAACAACAACAGCAAACAAGGCTACCCCTTCTACAAGGGCGGCGGCGATAATCATCGACATACGGATGTCTCCGGCAGCTTCGGGTTGACGGGCGATGCCTTCCATGGCCGATCCGCCGATTTTACCAATGCCGATACCTGCGCCTATGGCAGCCAAACCTGCGCCTAATGCCGCGCCTAAACCTGTAAAACTTGCTGTAGCTTGTAATAAAATTGCTAGTAACATAATCTTTTATTTTTAGTGATTTAATTTATTTATTTCGATAATAATTTATACTTCTTACTGCTTTTCGGCGTGATGATGAGGTTCCACCCTGGCCAAGCCTATAAATACCGCCGAAAGCATGGTAAACACGTAGGCCTGAATGTAGGCGACTAAAATTTCTACCATATCAATAAACACCGTCAGGATGACCGAAACCACTGTCATCGAGACGTTTATAGCGGCTCCTAAACTCACCGTAACGAATATCAGGCAGGTCAAGCCCAGCACAATGGAGTGTCCGGCCAGAATGTTGGCAAAAAGACGAATCATCAAGGCGAAGGGTTTGGTAAACATCCCAACTATCTCAATGGCAGGCATAATGGGTGGTATTTTCAACCACATCGGCACATCCGGCCAAAAAATCTCCCGCCAATACTCCTTCGTTCCCGATACGTTGACAATAACAAAGGTAAACAAGGCCAGAACAAAAGTAACGGCAATATTTCCGGTCAGATTGGCCCCGCCGGGGAATATCGGAATCAATCCCAGAATATTGTTGATAAAAATAAAGAAGAACGCTGTCAGGAGGTAGGGGGCAAACCGCGCATGGTCTTTGCCCACGCATGGTCGGATAATGTCGTCATAAACGCTCATGATAAACATTTCCATAAATCCCATAAATCCTTTTGGCGCTTGTCTTTCGCCTTTTTTTGCCTTTTTCTTGTACCAGTTTGCCACACTCAGAATAAGCGCGACAAGCAGAATAGACGACAGCAGCAGCGAAGCCACATTTTTAGTTATCGAAAAATCCCAGGGGCGAACTTCTTCATCGCCAATTTTCTCAACTATTTTGCCTTTGTATTCCTCGCTACTCGACAGGTAAAAACCCTTGTACGCCTCGTGTCCGTGATGGAACTTGGATGACAGGAACACCTGCCAACCGCTTTCCTGTCCTTTGACGATAACAGGCAAGGGAATGGAGATGTGTTCCTTGCCGAAAGTAGTGATGTGCCATTCGTAGGCATCTCCCACGTGTTCGAGAATCAACTCTTTCATATCCAGTTCCTCGGTCTTGCCCGCATCGCCGTGTTCCGCTCTCAACGAGAGAACGCCGACATAAACGAACAGACAGATGAATACGGTTATATTTTTCAAGTAATTCATATCAATTTTCATTTTTCTCTTTTAAATGCCGCTCCAGTTTTGAAAACAAAAGCGTTTCGATAAACAGGTACTGCGCATAAAAAATCACAAATACAAGAATAAAGTTCCTTACATTCTCTTTTACGGCAAAAACATATACGGCTACAAAAATCAGCGACAACAGCATTTTAACCACCTTAGCCAGCATATATATATTCACCATTTTTTTGGACGAAACCTTTTCGCTTTTTGAAGCGACAAAACCAAACAAACAGATTTCTATTACCAGAAAAAAGACCGCTGTATTAACCACACCCAGACCCGGATAAAACTGTGGAAACACGTAGTACAGCAGCAATCCAACTCCTGCTCCGGCAATCAGGCCGAAAGCTATCAGAAAAATCAGCAGTCTGGTCTTGAATAAATCCATCGTTTCTGTTTATTCAATACAAATTGTTACTACATTCTTGTTCACTTCCACAAAACCGCCTTTTATTTCGACGCTGTTTGTCGATGCACCGGCGTTATATTCAATAATACCTGCCGTCAGAGACGATACCAGCGGGGCATGATCGGGCAATATGCTGAAACTGCCCAGCGCGCCAGGTAGTGTAACCAAACCCACTTTGCCGCTGAACAATACTTTTTCAGCCGATATTATTTTAAGTTCAAAATCCGTCCCTTTCATTTATTCAGTCTTAGTTGGAATCGGCCTGAGCGAGAAGTTTCTTCCCTTTCTCAATGGCATCTTCAATTGTTCCGACATTCAGGAATGCTTGTTCGGGCAGGTAATCTACTTCTCCGTCCAAAATCATCTTAAAGCCGCGAATAGTGTCTTCTATCGGGACAATAACCCCCGGTACTCCCGTAAACTGCACCGCTACATTAAACGGCTGCGACAAAAAGCGCTGTATGCGTCGCGCCCGGTTCACTGTTTGACGATCCTCGGCGGAAAGTTCTTCCATACCAAGTATCGAAATAATATCCTGAAGTTCTTTGTTGCGTTGCAGAATTTGTTTTACCCGTTGCGCCACATCGTAATGTTCCTGACCGACCACATTCGGGTCGAGGCTTCGCGAGGTAGAATCGAGCGGATCGACCGCCGGATAAATACCCAACTCGGTGATTTTACGGCTCAACACCGTTGTGGCATCCAAGTGGGCAAATGTGGTTGCCGGAGCCGGGTCGGTTAAGTCGTCAGCCGGCACATACACCGCCTGTACGGAGGTGATAGAACCGCTCTTGGTGGAGGTGATACGCTCCTGCATAGCCCCCATTTCGGTGGCTAACGTAGGTTGGTAACCCACCGCCGAAGGCATACGACCCAACAAGGCCGATACCTCGGAACCCGCTTGTGTAAAACGGAATATGTTGTCAATAAAGAACAGTATGTCTTTGGCGCCATCGTCGGCATCGCGGAACGATTCCGCTACCGTCAGCCCCGAAAGGGCAACCGACGAACGCGCGCCCGGAGGCTCGTTCATTTGTCCGAAGACCAGCGATATTTGTGATTTCTGAAGCTCGTCGTAATCCACTTTCGACAAGTCCCAAAGCCCCTCTTCCATGCTTTTCTTAAACTCGTCGCCATAACGGATAACATTCGATTCTATCATTTCGCGCAATAAATCGTTCCCCTCGCGTGTACGTTCACCCACGCCCGCAAACACCGAAAATCCGTTGTGCTTTTTGGCAATGTTGTTGATGAGTTCCATAATCAGCACAGTCTTTCCAACACCCGCACCGCCGAAAAGCCCGACCTTACCGCCCTTTGCATAAGGGGCAAGCAAATCTATCACTTTTATACCGGTGAACAATACTTCGCGGTTGGTAACCAGGTCTTCGAATTTAGGTGGTTCGCGGTGGATGGGCAGTGTGTTTTTCTGCTCCAAAGCCACCATTCCGTCAATCGATTCCCCCACCACATTCATCAAGCGGCCTTTCACCTGAGCGCCCGAAGGAATAGAAATAGGAGCGCCGATTGCCGTAACATCCAATCCGCGCCGAAGCCCATCGGTACTGTCCATAGCCACCGCCCTGACGGTGTCTTCCCCAATGTGCTGCTGAACTTCGACAATCAGAATTTTGCCATCGGCTTTTTTAACTTCCAATGCATCGTATATTTTGGGAAGCTGCGATGCATCGTTTTGCGTGTCGAAATAAACGTCCACCACAGGGCCGATTATTTGCGATATATGTCCAACAATCTGTGGCATAATATTTTATATTTGTTATTTATTTTTGCAAAATACTTGTTGCTGACGTGTGTTTCCAAACTTCAAAGTTACCTTATTTCCGAATTTTCAGACAAATAGTGTGTTACTCTTGATATTTTCCTGATAAGGCCTTATAAACGCCGAACAAATATAGAGAATATTTCATTTTTCAGTTGCAGTTTCACAAGAAAAAATAGAAATGCTTATCCTTTTTAATCATTAGTTAACTATTCATTACGAAATTCGGGCATAGCTGTCAGTTCCTAAGGCTGAAAGCCTTTAAGCAATAGTTGTGTAACAAGGCTAAAGCATACGTTAATAAAGTATCGTCCCATGCAGAACTAAATATAGAAGGGTTTTACTGGGGAGCCATTTTTCATGCATTCACCTCTAATTAACCCTATCTTATTTTTCACATTTCATTCTTTATTCGTACTTTTGCTACATGTAACGAACAACTGTATTTAATAAGACAACTATAATATGGGTAGAGTGTTAATAATAGGAGCGGGCGGTGTTGGAACTGTTGTGGCTCACAAAGTGGCTCAAAACGCTGAGGTGTTTACCGGAATAATGCTGGCGAGCCGTACAAAATCGAAGTGCGACGCCATAGCAAAAGCCATTGGCGGAAACAAAATACAAACAGCGCAGGTGGATGCCGATAACGTGGACGATTTGAAAAGATTATTTATGGCTTTCAAACCCGAACTGGTTATCAATGTCGCGCTGCCTTATCAGGACCTGACCATCATGGATGCCTGCCTGGCCTGTGGCGTTAACTACCTCGATACGGCGAACTACGAACCGAAAGAAGAAGCCAAGTTTGAATACAAATGGCAATGGGCTTATCAGGATAAATTCCGTCAGGCCGGACTGACAGCCATCCTTGGTTGCGGATTCGACCCGGGTGTAACCGGCGTATTTACGGCTTATGCCGCCAAACACTATTTCGATGAACTCCGCACGCTTGATATTGTGGATTGCAATGCCGGAGACCATGGAAAAGCGTTTGCCACCAACTTCAACCCCGAAATAAACATTCGCGAGGTTACCCAAAAAGGGAAGTACTGGGAAAACGGCCAGTGGGTGGAAACCGAACCGCACGCAATACACAAAGCCCTGAACTATCCCGCTATCGGCCCCAAAGAATCGTATGTGATTTACCACGAGGAACTGGAGTCGCTGGTGAAAAACTACCCCACATTGCAGCGCGCACGCTTCTGGATGACATTCGGACAGGAATACCTGACCCACCTGCGGGTGATACAGAATATAGGTATGGCGCGTATCGACCCCATTATATACAATGGCGTAGAAATCGTCCCTATCCAATTCCTGAAAGCCGTATTGCCCGACCCTGGAACACTCGGCGAGAATTACAAGGGTCAAACCTCTATCGGTTGCCGCATCCGGGGGCTGAAGGATGGAAAAGAACGCACGTATTACATCTATAACAACGCCTCGCACGAAGAAGCCTACAAAGAAACCGGAACCCAGGCCGTAAGCTATACAACCGGCGTACCGGCCATGATTGGAGCGATGATGTTCTTCAAGGGAGCCTGGCGCAAACCGGGCGTATTCAACGTAGAAGAGTTCGACCCCGATCCGTTTATGGAACAATTGAACAAACAAGGCTTGCCCTGGCACGAGTTGTTTGATGGGGATTTGGAGGTGTGAGAAAGAAGGGTTGTAGAAAATGCTGAAAAAATGAAGCCATTAGTAAAATACAGAGGCGGAAAATCAAATGAAATTCCGAATATCGAAAAACATATACCTAGATACAAGGGACGATATATTGAACCGTTCTTTGGTGGTGGAGCTTTATATTTTCATTTAGAACCTAAAAAGGCAATTATTAATGATATTAACTCAAAGTTAATGGCTTTTTATACGGGTGTCAGAAATGATTATGCCGTATTACGCACAGAATTGGATGAAATAGAAAGTATTTACGAAATAAATCGCAAACAGTTTGATGCGTTGAAGCAACAGACTCCTAACGAAAGGGTGGAAGATAAAAACGAAGCGTTGTATTATCTAATTCGTGATATGTTTAATGGCCTTTCCGATAAAAAATATTCCGATGCCTTGCTTTACTTTTTTATCAATAAAACTGCTTATTCAGGTATGATACGTTACAACTCTAAAGGAGAGTTTAATGTGCCATTCGGAAGATATACGCACCTGAATACTTTATTGGTAAAAAAAAAGCATAGTGATTTATTAGCAAATGCTGAAATATACAATGCTGATTACAAAGCAATTTTTGAAATGGCAGAACCCGAAGACTTTATGTTTTTAGACCCGCCTTATGATTGTGTTTTTTCCGATTATGGAAATGAAGAGTACAAGGACGGATTCAACGACGATTGCCATATTGCCCTTGCAGATGATTTCAAAAATCTAAATTGCAAGGCATTACTTGTGATAGGTAGAACACTATTAACGGAAAGATTATATAAGGGTATGATAATTGACGAATATGCAAAAACATATTCCGTCAATATAAGAAATCGTTTTAAATCGGCTACAAATCACATCTTGATTTCAAACTATGCCGCAAATTATAGAACAATCTTTTCCCAACAATTAGAGTACGCGACTTATTGATATGGCAAGAATAGATAGTAAAGTATTGTTTATCACGACTTCTCCGAGAACCCCTTTCAGGATGATACCCGAAATTGAATTGCTGCATACTCATTTTTATATGCTGCACAAAACGAATATTCGTTATTATGGGGGAACCTCAATCATTGTCCCATTGCCCTTGAATATTTTTCAAAAAATGGTTGATGATTCGTATAAAGCCTCATATATACCCAATCCACAGCATGTAAAACGATTCTTTGAACGTTCCAACGAAATTGCAAATGCTTGCGACAACGAAAAGATGTGGTATGAAGAAATTACAAATGAAGCATTAAATTGGTTGGGATAGAAAAAAGATTGACTAATAAATAGAAATAGAAAATTATAACTCAAAAAAAATACAACAAATCAAGAACAAAATCGCTCGGAATCTGTTTAAATTTTTCAGCAAATAAAACGAAAAGTATATAAATTATGGAAAATAGAGAATTATTAGCTTTAGTAGAATCAAAAGCAAACGTGTGGTTGTCGGGAGATTACGACAAAGAGGTGAAAGCCGAAGTCAAAAAAATGCTCGACAACGAGGATAAAACCGAATTGATAGAAGCTTTTTACAAAGACTTGGAATTTGGGACAGGGGGCCTCCGCGGCATCATGGGCGTTGGAACCAACCGTATGAACAAATATACAGTGGGAGCGGCCACTCAGGGATTATCCAATTACCTGTTGCAGGAGTTTTCGTCGCTGAAACAAATAAAAGTTGTGATTGGCCACGATTGCCGCAACAACAGCCGGAAATATGCCGAAATAGCCGCCGATATATTCACCGCCAACGGCATTAAAGTCTATCTTTTCGAGGATTTGAGACCTACGCCCGAAATATCTTATGCCATTCGCAAACTCGATTGCCAGAGTGGTATTGTGCTTACCGCCTCTCACAACCCGAAAGAATACAACGGATACAAGGCCTATTGGAACGACGGGGCGCAGGTTACGCCACCGCACGACAAAAACATTATCGGCGAAGTAAACCGGATAGGCAATGTTTCCGATATAAAATTCAAGGGAAACAAATCCCTGATTGAGATAATAGGCAAAAAAATCGACAAAATGTTTATCGAAGACCTAAGGTCGGTGCTGCTTTCGCCGGATAGCATCAAACGTCATGGCGACATAAAAATAGTTTATACCCCCATTCACGGAACCGGCGGAACGCTTATTCCCGATGCACTTAAAGCATACGGTTTTACCAATATCATCCATGTTCCCGAACAGGATGTTGTGGATGGCAATTTCCCAACGGTTGTTTCGCCCAATCCCGAAAACCCCGAAGCGCTGACGCTGGCTTTAAAGAAGGCGATTGAAACCGATGCCGAACTGGTATTCGCTACCGACCCCGATGCCGACCGCTTTGGCGCCGGAATCAGAAACGACAAGGGCGAATTTATCCTGCTCAATGGTAATCAGACAATGATAATGCTTGTTTATTACATCATCACAAGATGGAAGGAACTGGGCAAGCTGACCGGAAAAGAATATGCCGTAAGTACCATCGTAACCAGTTCGTTGATACACGCTATCGGTAAAAAGAACAATGTAGAAACCTTTGAATGCTACACCGGCTTCAAATGGATTGCCTCCGTTATGCGCGAACTCGAAAATACACGGAAATACATTGGTGGCGGCGAAGAAAGCTACGGATTTTTAGCCGAGGATTTTGTTCGCGACAAAGATTCTGTTTCGGCCGCAGCCTTGTTTGCCGAAATAGCTGCATGGGCAAAGGACAATGGCAAAACCTTGTACGAGCTGTTGCAGGATATATACATCGAATACGGTTTCTCGAAAGAAAAAGGGATTTCGGTTGTTAAAACAGGCCGGTCGGGAGCTGAAGAAATTGAAGCCATGATGAAGGAATTCCGCAACAATCCACTCAAGGAAATTGCCGGCTCGAAAGTAACGCTAATCAAAGACTTTGCCACATTGAAGGCGCAGGACCTGAATATCAACGAAACCTTCACGCTCGAAATGCCGACAACATCGAACGTATTGCAATATTTGGCCGAAGACGGGACAAAAATATCCATACGTCCCTCAGGTACCGAGCCCAAGATTAAGTTTTACATCGAAGTTCACTCAAAACTCAATGCAAGAGCCGATTACGATAAAGTAAATCAGGAAACAGAGGACAAGATAGAGCAGATTTGTAAAGAGTTGAAAATAAAGTAAACAGCCCCTCCAAACCTGCCCGTAGGGGCAGGCTTAAAAAAGATTGTAGGGGCAGACCTGCGTGTCTGCCCTTATTTTTTTGTCTGTGTGTCATTGCGGACTTGAACCGCAATGACAACCTCAGAAAAAGACTTATGAGACAGCCCGAACCAAAAAGGGGGAGGTTGGAGGAGGTGGATTACGGTTCCAAAATACTATTCAAATAAACCTCTATATTGGTGTATTGCAGGCTTAAACCAAACGGACGCGAGTCTTTCGGGTCATTTGGGTCGAGGCCATGGCTTATTTCCCAATCATCGGGTATTCCGTCCCTGTCGGTATCCAATTTAGGGGTTCCCGATTTGATTGTGCCAGGGCCTTTTGTCGGCAGTTCCATTTCCGATGAAATAAGTTTTCCTTTTTTGCCGACGCTTTTCAGTTCGTCTATCATATAGGCATCCACTTCGTCTCGTGCCGGAAAATTACAGCCTGCCTGTTCTATAATCCAATGGTAGGCATCCACAGCTCTCATTTTAACAATCGGCGGAAAATCGTAAGGCACATCGCTCCAATTAACTACATCGTATTCGTTTTGCGCCATCAGATGTCCGTCGAGCACCCCATTCAGGTTGTCATCCCAGTAGTTGTCTTTGGCATAGAGCGAAAAGGTGTGTCCACCGCGCGTAAATGCTTTTGAACGCGTGTCGGGGCCTGTTATAAAGTAGTTGTCCGTAATATTGCAAAAAGACGCGAATTGCGAATTTCCACCAAGTATGTAAGCGCCTACCGCCCAGTTGTAAACCACATTGTTCACAAATTGATTAACTCCTTTAGCTTTCACGTTGCGCGAACGGTTGTCGATGTACAGGTTGCGGTAGAGCGTAATCCCTCCGTCCGATTGAATTAGCCCGCCCATCGAGTGGTTGGCAAGGCCTTGTCCGATAATCGAATTTTGCAAGGTGATATAAGATGGTCCGCCGACTACAGCCATCGAACTAATCGAGAAGTTTTCGTCCTTGCCCCACGACACCGATACATGGTCGAAAATCATGTTGAAGCCCGAGCCTATGGATGCAGCATCGCCGCCTTTGGGACCTATATCGCCCATGCGGATGCGGATGTAGCGGCAGATGAGGTTATTGGCTTTGGAAAAAGAAACGCTGTGCCCGTAAAGCGTAATCCCGTCGCCCGGAGCAGTTTGTCCGGCAATGGTCAGATTTTCGGAAAAAGTCAGAGGCGATTCGAGCTTAATGACCCCTCCTACATCAAAAACGACTATTCGGCGTGGTTTGCTGACTGCATCGCGAAAAGAGCCTTCGCCCGAATCGTTCAGGTTAGTTACATGGTAAACATCACCAAATCGTCCGCCGGAAGCATACTTGCCAAAACCTTCCGCGCCGGGGAAAGCTTGCTGACGCTGAGCCGATAAGGAGAAAGAACTTAATAAAATCAGAGAGAAAATAATGTATCCTTTCATTACTTTTTAAATTTAATGTTATTAATGAAATCCAAATGTAGGGTGTATCGCAAACAATGAGGGTTGAATTATTGACTTAATTAGAGGGACAAATTAACTTTTATGTTTTTCGCCCTTTTGGTTAAATACATTATTGTATATTTTTGATGAAATAACCATTATTTATATATAATCACATGAAAAAAACTTTACTCACAGTAGTCGCATTGGCTATTTGTACGATGGGCGTTAACCTGCAAGTTAATGCCGCCAACAATGAGGGCGAACTTCCTGCCCGTCAGATGGAGTACCTCAATCGTGGATTGGTAGCCGTGAAAGTAACCAATGGCGTATTTTTAAGCTGGCGTTCGCTGGGAACAGACGCCTCGGCAACCTACTTCAAACTATACAGGGGCGCAACACTCATAAAAACCGGAACAACCACCGATGCTACCAATTACCTTGATGCCAGCGGAACAGCAAGCAGCCAGTACAAAGTGGAAGCCTACGTCGGCGATGAACTGAAAGATGCTTCGGCCGCCGTTACACCCTGGGCGCAGCAGTCGCAACCATATCTTACCATTCAGCTTAACCGCCCTGCCGGAGGAACAACACCGCCCAATGTGCAGTACGATGGTAAATCGGATGCCAGCATCGTAGAACAGCCTGATGGAGAAGCCTATACTTATGCGCCAAACGATTGCAGCGTAGGCGATTTGGATGGAGACGGAGAATATGAAATTGTGGTGAAATGGGATCCCAGCAATTCAAAAGATAATTCACAAACCGGAATCACCGGCAATGTAATTATGGATGCCTACAAATTGGACGGAACGCAACTTTGGCGCATCGACCTAGGCCGGAATATCCGTGCAGGAGCGCACTACACACAGTTTATGGTCTATGATTTTGATGGAGACGGTATTGCCGAAATGGTTTGCAAAACAGCCCCCGGAACCGTTGACGGAAAAGGAAACAACGTGATTATGGGCAGTGATGACCCAGCCGCTGACTACCGCAATTTAAGCATCTCAGCCAAAGGAAACAGCCGGACAGGTTTTGTACAAAAGGGCACGGAATACCTAACGCTATTCGATGGTAAAACAGGCGCCGAATTAAGTACCGTAGCCTACAATCCTCCCAGAGGAACAATCAGTACTTGGGGCGACAGTTACAGCAACCGCGTTGACCGCTTTTTGGCTTGTGTAGCTTATTTGGATGGTGTTCATCCGAGTGTGGTGATGTGCCGTGGCTATTATGCAAGATCAACGATGGCCGCTTACGATATAAAAGATAAGAAACTGGTTCAGCGTTGGTTATACGATTCGGGTTCCAGTTCAAGCTCGACCAATATCTACGGACAGGGCAACCACAATTTGAGCGTTGCCGATGTGGATGGCGACGGCAAAGACGAAATTATTTACGGCGCATCGGCTATCAACGATGACGGTAAATTTATGTACCGCACAGGCTTAGGCCACGGCGATGCCATGCACCTTTCCGACCTCGACCCCGACCGTCCCGGATTGGAAGTGTGGGAAGTACACGAAGAAACAGGTGCGGGCAAATACAACCACGAGCTGCACGATGCGGCCACAGGAGCCATTATTTGGCATAGCGAAGGTTATAATAGCGACAACGGACGCGGAATGTCCGGCGATATAGATAAAAACCACCGCGGTTTCGAAATGTGGAGTTCTTCTGAAGCCGGAACATACAATTGCAAAGGGGTACAAATTTCGACTAAAAAACCAAGCACGAACTTCCGTATCTACTGGGATGACGACTTGCAGGATGAATTGATGGACGGAAATGCCATAACAAAATGGAACGGCAACGGAACCACCAGCCTTATCTCTTTCAGCGGCGTATCGAGTGTGAACGGCACCAAGAAAAATCCGTGTGTGAGCGCCGATATACTGGGCGACTGGCGCGAGGAAGTGGTATTATATAACACCTCCAATCCTTCGCAACTCCGGCTATTTACAACCACCACAGCCTCTACCTACCGCCTTTACACTTTAATGCACGATCCGGTCTATCGCTTGGGTATAGCCTGGCAAAATGCGGCCTATAACCAACCGCCTCATTTGGGTTTCTATATGGGCGATGGCTTAGACGATGTTCCTGTTCCCAATATTTATACGCCGATCTATTCGCCGGAAACCGGAATTGTGGCAGGAACAACTGCTTCTCAAACGCCAACAGTTTATGTTGATGCTGAAGGAACCATTCGTGTTGTTTCGCCAACAGCAACTATTCAGTCCCTGAGCATCTATTCGATTGACGGAGCATTGTTGCATCAAGCCAGCAATGTAAACGGGAATGAATATGCTTACTCCGCAGCAAAAACCAGCAAAGTATTGATTTTGAAAGTAGTAACTACTCAAGGAGTTAAGTCGCTGAAAGCGGTTATAAAGTGAAAAGTTAAGAATTAAGAATGAAAAATATAGGGGCGAACCATCGGTTCGCTCCTACATTTTTTGCTTTCATCAACAGATAGCGCATTGCTGACCCAACTAACATAATACTACTTTTGTCTAAGAATGAGGTAAAAATGAGATTGCTTTTTCTTTCTATACAAGCTCTAGTTGATGTTCAATAGCTTCTTTGACAAAAGCATTCAGCGTAGTGCCTTTTAGCTTTGCCATGATGGCAGCCTTTCGGTGCAAATCGGAATTTATACGCACATTAAAACTTCCTTTATAACTTTTTTCGATCTGTAAACATTCTCTTTCGCAGTCTTTGATGTGTTCGTCAATAATATAGTGGAACGAATCAGTAAGTTCCTGAACCGTTTTTCCCTCAAAAGTAATCAAATCATTGATCCCCTCCACCTTTCCAAAAAACACATTATCATCGGCAGAAAAATGAACCTATCCAATAAATCCTCTGTAAGTCAATATGTTATTCATCGTCTTTATTATTTGAGATTAAACCTTTTGCAGTCAATTCTGTAATTATCAACTCCAATTGATAATTCTTTAATATATTTCTATTTTCGTTTCTCCCAAATATGCTTCCTGATAAGTAAATCGCCGATTAGAAGAAAGAGTGTGGATGCCGAAATTAAAACAAATAGAGGAGATATATTCATTTCCCAACGGGGGAGTTTCAATTCCGAAAGCCAATTTATTTCCCATCCCCACAAGTGCAGAATGGTTGCCGGTATGACAATCATTGCAAGAATGCCCAACGCCGCCGCAAACCACATCAGGACAGCAGTTCTTGCTTCTTTTCTTTTATGTTGTTCCGATGCAAGCTGTTGTATTTGCCGCATCAACCGGTCTTCAAGTCCGGCAGAAGGTTCGTCTAATTTTATGTCATTAAATAAACCCCTTAGTTTATCCTCCTCTTGCTCTTTCATTTCGATATGAGTTTATTTATTTCAAAGTTCATAAATTTTCGGATACGATACAACTTTATTTTCACATTCGATTGACTCAGATTCGATATAGCGCTTATTTCTTCAATCGAACAATTATTCATATAATACAGCGAAATTAACATTGCATCACCGGGACTGAGCTGTTTCAGCACCCTGTCCAGGTATTGCAAACGTTCTTCCATGGCGGTCTCGTCAATATCGTCCGAAATATCTTCGTAGCGGAAGTTCTCCGCCGTATTATCAATAGAAACAAACTTTCCCCTCGCCTTTCTTACTTCCGAAATAGCGGTATTGTAGGCTATCCGGTAAAGCCAGGTCGAAAACACCGATTCTTCCCTGAATTTATCAAGCGATTTGAATACTTTTATAAAAATCTCCTGGGTAATATCCTCCGCATCCACCGGATTAAAGACAATTTTATTGACGATAGCATATATCATTCGTTGATAACGGCGTACAATATGCACAAATGCATCGGTGTTTCCATCCCTGATCAAACGAAGATAATATATATCATCAAATTCTGTCATGCTTGTATGACGCATTGCAATGGCATCGGTTACAAAAATAGGAAGAAAAATAAACCGAAAACTTTTTTCAATCAATATTGTAACCAATACTTATTACTTGCGTCAAAATAAGCAGACAACAGCATGTTTAATTAAAAATAACAACAAAATGAATGATTTAGCTCCTCTTCTGGCTTTCGGAATTGTAACTTACGGTGTATATAGTGTGTCTGAACTATTTGTCAGGCGCAAAGAACGCATGTCTATTATTGAAAAAATCGAAAAATTGCAAACCAACATCGATCCGAGTATTTTAACCAACCAGCTCCGTTTGCCTTTATTCGGAAAAATTCGACCATCCTCTTCAATGGCGTTCAAGGCCAGTTTGTTGCTTATAGGCATTGGTATTGGCCTAATTGTAGCCATCTTTCTCGAAATGAACCTGACAAGTTTCTTATTTCAGGAGTTTTCGATATATAACGCCAAGTATGGTAGTCTTAAAATTGTTCGCGACACAATTGCTCTTATCTATGTATCTTGTAGTTTAATATTTGGAGGCTTAGGTTTATTAATCGCCTATCTTGTAGAGCAGAAAAAATGTGCTAATATGCCAATGTGCTAATGTTTTTTTGAAAAAAATGAACTTGTGAGTGGGGGTGCCAAGAAACGTTTGCTGGCGCGGGCTTGCAGCCCGTGCCGACTACAAATATATCTATTGATGTACAACAAACTCAAAGAAAGGCACGGACTGCAAGTCCGCGCCAACGAAGTGGGTTATCTGCGTGCTTATTCGTCCCTCAATAATTGGGTGGGCGAACCCCGCCCCTCGTTTTTCTTACAATGCCTTTTCTTTAATGAGGTATTCGGCAATTTGAACGGCATTCAGTGCGGCTCCTTTTTTTATCTGGTCGCTGACAGACCAAAACGATAAGCCATTCGGATTGCTTAAATCTTTGCGGATACGCCCTACATACACCGGTTCTTTTCCCGATACAAAAAGAGGCATCGGATAATCTTTGTTTGCCGGATCGTCTTGCAACACTACACCTTCGCCGTTAAGATAGGCTTCCCGCGCTTCATCCACCGATATGGGACGCTCGGTCTCAATCCATGTGGCTTCGGAATGGGCGCGGAGGACGGGAACACGCACACAGGTCGCGCTCACTTCTATATCGGAGTGCATAATTTTGCGTGTTTCGTTATACATCTTCAATTCTTCTTTGGTATAACCGTTATCGGTAAACACGTCCACCTGCGGAATCAGGTTGTATGCCAGTTGATAGACAAATTTTTCGACATGAACGGGTTCCTCGTTGGCAATTTCCTTAAACTGGTTCACCAATTCGGTCATGGCTGTTGCGCCTGCACCCGAAGCTGCCTGATAGGTTGCTACATGCACCCGTTTGATATGGCTTAGCTTTTCGAGCGGGTTTAGGGCTACCACCAGCTGAATTGTTGTGCAGTTGGGGTTGGCAATAATGCCCCTTGGCCTTAGTTTGGCGTCTTCGCCGTTCACTTCCGGCACCACCAGCGGCACATCCTTATCCATGCGGAATGCGCTCGAATTGTCAATCATTACGGTTCCGTGCTTGGTTATGGTGGAAGCAAACTCAATGGATGCGCTGCCCCCTGCCGAAACAAAAGCTATATCAATTCCCTTAAAATCATCGTTATGTTGAAGTTCTTTTACCGTGTATTCTTTTCCTTTGAAATCATATTTCCGACCGGCGCTTCTGGCTGACCCAAACAATACTAACTCGTCAAAAGGAAAGTTGCGTTCTTCTATCACACGAAGAAATTCCTGCCCAACGGCTCCACTGATACCAACAATAGCAATTCTCATTTTCAGTATAAATAATAGATGATTAATTTTTTTGCAAAAGTATATATAAATGGATAAAAAAAGTCCTAAAAAGCTTATTTCTTTCTCAATAACACCACATTTTCCACATGATGCGTATGGGGGAACATATCAACAGGCTGCACTTTCTCCACTTTGTACCGAACATCGAGGAGGCTTAAATCGCGCGCTTGTGTAGCCGGATTACAGCTCACATAAACTATTTTTTCGGGATTGGCGAAGAGTATGGCCTCAATCACATCGTCGTGCATACCGGCGCGTGGCGGGTCGGTGATGATAACATCCGGTTTTCCGTGCTGGTTGATAAACTCCTGTGTCAGAACATCTTTCATATCGCCTGCATAGAACAAGGTGTTTTGGATGCCGTTGTTTTCCGAATTGAATTTGGCATCGACAATGGCGTCTTCAACGTACTCAATTCCGACTACTTGCCTTGCTTGTTTTGCTACAAAATTGGCTATTGTGCCTGTGCCCGTGTAGAGGTCGTACACCAGTTCGTTGCCTGTGAGGCCGGCAAAATTGCGGGCTATTTTGTACAAATTGTAGGCCTGTTCGCTGTTTGTCTGGTAAAAAGATTTGGGGCCGATTTTGAATTTGAGGCCTTCCATCTCTTCGTAAATAAAGTCATTGCCTTTCCATGTCAGCGCTTCCTGATCGGTAATGGTATCGTTGGCCTTTTGATTGACGATATAAAGCAGGGAGGTTATTTGCGGAAAATCGCCTGCAATGGCATCTAACAGCTTTTCAATCTGCTCCTTGTCGTTGTCATAAAACACCACAATAACCATCAGTTCGCCAGTTGACGAAGTGCGGACGACAAGGGTACGCATCAGTCCGCCCCTGTTTCTCAAATCGAAAAACGACAGCCCTTCTTTTTCGCAATAATCGCGAATATAGTTGCGTATTTGGTTCGAAATATCGTCCTGTAGCCAGCATTTCTGAATATCCAGCACCTTGTCGAACATCCCCGGAATGTGGAAGCCTACCGCATTCATGTTGTCGAAAGTCTCGCCGGATGTTATTTGCTCCAAGGTCAACCATTTTTTGTTGGAAAACGTAAATTCCAACTTGTTCCGGTAAAACTCTGTTCGTTCCGAACCCATAATCGGCGCTATTTCGGGCAATGCTATTTTTCCTATGCGGGTCAGGTTGTCAACAACCTGTTTTTGCTTGTACTTCAGTTGTTCGGAGTAAGGGAGTATCTGCCACTTGCATCCTCCGCAAATGCCAAAATGCTCGCAAAAGGCCTCGGCTCTCAACTCCGAGTATTTGATGAAACGGATGGGTTTTCCTTCTGCATAGTGGTTCTTTTTGCGGGTAATCTGTAAATCAACCACATCGCCGGGTACAACGAAAGGTATGAATACCACCAGGTTGTCAACTTTGGCAATCGCTTTGCCCTCGGCAGCAATGTCAATTATCTCAACGGCTTCCAATACAGGAAGTTCTTTTTTCTTTCTAGCCATTTTTTTGTTGTCAGAATCAGTTGGGAAAGTCAATCAAGTTTTAAATCACGCACTATTTATTAAACCTGATACAAAATTACATGAAAATTCAAGTATTACCAAGCGAATGGGATAAAAATCAAGAGGGTGTCTCAAAAGTCTGTCATTGCGGGTCGGAGCCTGCAATGACAAATTCAGAAAAGAGACTTATGACACAGCCCCTGCTAAATGTCCGATAAAATTTGCTCATTTCTTAAGAATAAATGGTGGTAGGTTTTCGGTTTTTCGTAAAATTATTTTTATGTATTTTTAGTTGCTTAGTAGTGAATTTAATTCATACTTTTGCACGCCCAACACATCAATAAATACAAAATTTTACCTGTACGGCGTCAATACCTCTTTTACGGTAACGACACAGAACGCTCCGTTTGTACCGGTTGAATCCATTGCTTTCACTGTTCCCAAAGACGGCATGGTCGGTCTCAAAACCAAGAATGTGGCATTGCTCGCAAAGGTAAATCCGACTTCCGCCACCTATAAGACCGGAACATGGACAAGCAGCGACCTGACGGTTGCCGAAATATCGGCTAACGGCGTACTCACGCCCAAAGCCTATGGCAAAACCACCATCACATTCACGAGCGGCGAAGTGGCTTACCGGCAGGCAAACGAAATGCCCGCCAACAACGAAACGCTTGTCAAGTCGTTTGACATCTATGTGGTGGGCGATTCTCTCGAATAGGGTATTTCCGGCGGCTACCAATACTATAAGATGTACTATGAGCCGGACGACTGTCATCTCCTTATCAGCCATAATCTGGAAAATAATGCTTGGACGGTGGACGGCGAGGTGGCAGTAGAGGTCATTCATTCCGATTCCGCCCTGTATCATTCCATAACCGACGCCTTTGAGGTAACGCACGATATGATAAATAACAGCGGATACGGGAACTGGATACGTTATTCCATTCCGTTTGACGAAAATACATTCCCGAAAAATGTTACCGTGTATGAAGCGTCTTTTTTGGCAGACAGTATTCTGGCAAAGCCCTACCTTGTTGTCATGTCCTTTCCCCTGAAGCAGACCATGCGTATATGCACAGCAAGGCGGGAAAGTCAATCAAAAAATCTATTCGCCGGATGTATGGGGCGAATTGGTGGCAGGCATTACCCGCACCGGTTCCAACAACACCATCTATACCATGGTGGATAAGGATAAGCATGGAGAAAAAGGATTCGATGTGCTGTATCCGTTCAACGGCGGCGAATACGACTTGGCGCTGCGCTACCCCAAGCAGGGCGAATCGAAAAGCTATCATTACAGTACCGACAGCATTACCTCACAACTCTACAGCTTGTCTTTCGGTTACACAGAAATGAGTATTATAAACGGCAGAGTAGCTTCTCCCACTAAAATCAGTTCCGATTATCCGATTGAACTGTCGTATATGAACGGCGACAGCGTACAGGTGGATATTGTGAAACCGGCGAACACCGGACTCCAATACATTATCCACGAGCCGAAAGGTTTTATCGGCGCTGTGTCGTACAAGCAGTACAAGCAGAATGAATTCAAGTGGCTTACGGGCGCTATTACGCCCGTAAGCACAGGCGAAGGCGCGGCATCCGCGGCAACCCTGTCGCCAATCGGCGGACTGTCTTCTCATGTTTATTCCAAACCCCGGCATGGCAACCCCTGCTACAACAGCGAACAGGTTTTTATACCGCTGACGCTGTTGGACGAAGACACCGGCGAGCGCATCTCGGCGAATGTCCGCATCCACTATGCAGGCGAAAAGGAAGGGAAATCACAATTCTTTGAAAATGACGAATTGGTCAATTTGGTCAGTGTTGACGAATTTAAGCAATTTATGGCAGACCAATATTTCAGGATAGTGCAGGATGCGGGCTACTGGCCTCCCGCCCTATATGATATAGTAGAAGAACATTTTGGCGGTACTTCTTATGAAAATCCCGACTTTATTACCTACTATGCGAACAATCAGGAAACGCTGGATAAGGTCAATCGGTTTTACCAATCCAAATTGAACGAGTATTTGGCAAAGCACATTTCGGCTTCGGCAGACGGCTACCTGACAGGCAGCGAAACAGGCAGCGTTACTGCTGCTACCGGCGGCTACTATCTGATACCGTTCATCAAAGTTACCGACATCGCCTTTACGGACAAATTGAAATTCGTCAAAACGCAGGTCCTTAATAAATCCTTGTACGCGGCTGCTGACAGCAACAATGTTTTGCTGCACCTGCGCGTTGTTGGTGTATTCGCCACCAGTATGGATAAAAAGCGTGGCAATCCACGTCAAGCCGACTAAAATAAGCGCAATGATAATTAGGCTACAATTTTTTTCTGTTTCTTGTTCATAATAATTACTTGTTTTTTCTTACTTACTAAAACGATTATAGGTACTCATCACCATTTTGCGCAGCGCTCTGGCTGACGGCTCAATCATATTTCTCGGACGGAAACTGCTTTCATTGACCAGAATTATCAATAAACAGAAAATGCCGAGAATAGCTAACCATCCATAGAGTTCTTTCATCGAAATCATGAGGGCTTGCTGCTGCACCATTCCGTAGAGTTCGCTCATCGGATGTTGACGGGCAAGCGGATTCATATTGTCTAAGTTACTGATAAGGGACAGGGAGTTCCATTTTATTCCGATTTTCAACACATGCCCGACTACTGCATTGCCTATTGCACCGGCAAGGCTTGCGCTGAAAAATGCCTGTACGGTTAGCGATTGTGGAAAATTCGGAATAAAGGGTACTCTTGTCAGGATGGTCAAAAAACATATTGCGATGACCACATAACCGAAACCACGCAGAAAAATCGGCAACATCAAGGCCGTTTTCGGCAAATTGTAATCAATTCCGAAATACATGATTGTCAGGTACGCAATGATACACGACAAGCCGATAAGGTTTATTGTCCGGTAGCGCCATTTCCGCAATGCAAATGTACGCCAGGTAAAAAAACAGCCTGCCGCAATGCCTGCGAGCATTATCCAGTTGAGTGAAATAAGATTCAATGAATCGTAGCCAAGCGCCGATTCCATATAAATGTGTTCAAAAACGTGGGCAGGCGCAAGCAAAATATCCAGGATGACATAGGCTATCAATGTCATATAAACCACCCGGAAAGTCCATGTATTCAAATTAATATAGGGATGACGAATAAACGATGATCGCCAAAGATTTACACCCAGCAGCACAACTGCAAATAGTGTTGCCATACGAATTTGCGTGGATGCCCACCAATCGTAATACTCGCCATAGACACAAATAAAGAGGATGGATAAAATGGTCAATCCCCACATCAAACCGCCGAGCCAATCAATGCCGTAAAGGGGTAACTTGCGCGTTTCACGATGAGTACGAAACAAAAACACGACAGCCAGCATTACCAAACCGAGCAATCCGATAATGACCCAGTGCATATATTCCCACACCGAGAAAAATGCTGTGTAAATGGTCATCAATCCCGAAACTTGCATGCAGCCCTGCACCAATACGTTGACAAAACAAAAGAATATGGAAAGGTCGCGCACCGGAGTCAGCCACAACTGAATTTGTGTGTTGCAGGCAAAAGTCGCCCACATCCGAAAGATACCCAGCACAAAACATGTTGCTATCAATACCGGAACGCTCTGCGTGTGCATACATATCAGGTTGCCAATAATAATGGCAGCGCAACAAATGAGCAAAATCCATTTCGAGGTATATCGGAATTTCAGCCGGAACATGACGGTAAATGTCAGCGCCAGCCCCACCAAAGAAGCGTACCCTGCCATCATAATATCTTCGGGCATCAACGTCAACGCGCCAACCATCTCACCGACGGCAGCCAGATAAACACCGCCCGAAAGCTGGAAAACAATTGCAAATGCGAGAATTATCCACGGTCGCAGTTTTGCGGGAACAAAATGACGGAACGAAGGAATAGAAAAAGGTGGTATCTCGTGCATATCAATATTTTACCGTACATTCCACATTCATTCCACTTCCCAAACACTTCATATCTTCGGGCTTGTTTTCTTTGGAAAACTCTATTCGCACCGGAATACGTTGCTGTATTTTTACAAAATTCCCTGCGGAATTATCCTGTGGAAGCAACGAAAAACTTGCACCGGTGGCACGTGAAACAGATTTTACAACCCCTTTGAACGTGATACCCGGAACAGCATCAGCCTCTATTTCCACTTCCTGACCGTCTTTGATATTTGCCGTTTGTGTTTCCTTGTAATTGGCAACTATCCATTTATCGTTGTCGTTCACCACATCTACAATGGTTTGTCCGGGTTGGATAAGTTGCCCCGCCTGAATGTTTTTGCGTCCGGTCGTCCCATTGCAAGGCGCAAGGATAACCGTATAAGACAAATTTAGTTTGGCTAAATCCAAAGCTGCTTCCGCCAATTTGATACCGGATTCGGTTTGCTCTAAACGTTGCGTTTGCTCGGTTTTGACAAGATTGGTGGATTGTTTTTGACGTACCAGCATTTCGTATTTGGCTTTCATTGCATCATAATTCGTTTTTACGCCATCATATTGTTGTTGAGTAACTGCATTTTCGGCTAACAATTTCTTGTAACGAAAATAATCTTTTTCGGCATTTTGAAGTAAGATTTTCATTTCTTCAATACCTGCATCGGACACTGAAAGATTGTTTTGCGTGGTGGAGATAGTCGTGTTCATCGCCGATTTGCCCGACAGCGCATTTTGATAATCGGCTTCGGCTTGCGCCACACGCAAACGAAATTCCGTATCTTCAATGACCGCCAATGTATCGCCTTGGCGGACAGTTGAATATTCATCGAAATAGATTTTGGAAATAAATCCTTGTACGCGGGAATTCACCGGCACAATCAACTGTTTGACTTGTGCATTGTCGGTAAATTCCACCCTGCCCAAATGGATAAATCGAGAGCATACCCATGCTAATCCTATGATTATTAATACTCCAACGAATATGTTGAATACTGTTTTTTTGACTTTTCTTTTGTTCATGATAATATTAAAGTGTTCCTGAAATATATTTGAGTTTATAATAATTATATATGATATTTATTTTTGCGTTAATTGTCTGCAATTCAGTATCTAACTTTTGCGAAGCGGCATCAAGCAAATCGGTAATCAATGCCAAATCATTTTCGTAACGATAAGAAATGACATGGTAGTTTTGTACGGCAAGTTCTACGCTTTTTTCTTTCGTTTCGAGCAACACAAACGCCTCTTTGTAATGCACAAACGCTTCGTTCAATGCAAGCGAAATTTGTTCTTCGAAGGCGGCTTTTTCTTCATTCGCCTGCCTTGCAGCCAACTGACCGGCTCGGATTTTCGCTCCCGATTTGTATAGGTTGCCCAAACTGTATTTCACACCGACACCCACCGCCCAATAGTTGAAATTTTTGTTGAGCGCGGGAATTTCGATCAAAACAGGGCTGTTGAAATAATCGCCTGCAAACAGGGCAATTTGTGGCAGCCGTTCCGCTCGAGTTATTTTCTCGGAGTGTTCAGCAATTTTTTTCGCATTTTCTGCCATTTGTACCGGCAATGTTGTTGCAGGGTTGGGTATATGGTCGGTTGTTGAAATTGTCTTTGTAATGTTGCTGTCGGGTACAATAACAACAGATTGCGGTAATCCTGCCGCGACCGTTAATTGATTATTCAGCAACGACATTGAATTTTGCAACTGGATTTTCGCGTAATTCAGGTTTTGCAGTTGCAGTTCGTAGCGCGTAATATCATTTTGTAAAGCAACTCCTTGATTTACTTTTGCTTGCATATTTTCCAAAACCTGTTGCGTTTGCTCGATATTGCTTTCAAACACCTGCAACTGATTTTGCAATTTACACAGTTCCAAATAATTACCCGCAATCAAAAAACGCACTTCCTGACGTTTCTGTTCGGCGTTCAGGGTGGTAATTTGTTGCTGCAATTCGGCGATTTTCACACCGTTGCGGATTGCTCCACCCGCAAAAACCACCTGTGAAACTTCCAGTGAAAAATTGGCGCCGAAATGTGGGATTGGTGCAACAAACGAATGTGAAAAGTCCCTGTCTGTAATTGTGCCGTTGCCGTTATAACTTAACTGTAGTGAAGCGTCAATAGTGGGTAAATAAGCGGTCTTCGCTGTTTTTACGCCCTCTTTTGCTACTTCGACGGCGGAAGAAACCACCCGGATGTTGCGGTTGTTTTCGTCAGCCAGCCGAAACATTTCTTCTATGGAAAGCACACGGCTTTGGCTTGCGTCGACTTTCAATTCCGTTTGTGCATACGCACTTGATACACATAGCAATAACGCTATGAGGAAATATAACTTACTCATATAAAATTGAATTATTAAAAAAATAAATTGATTGAGGTGAGGGCAAAAAAACTAAGCCCTTACATTTTGGCGGTATTGCCGAAAGAAAGAATTAAATTCTTGGTGCGAAAGGGTGAACGTCGCCCCAAAGAAAAGTTGTTGGAGCGGAACTGATAGATACAATACGGAAAATCAATGTGTTATGTTCTAGCGCTTTCATAAATTGCCACATTTTCTGGCTTTGCAAATGTACGAAAATTTTGATAACTTATAGCCCCCATTGAGAAAAAATTGTCTAACACCCAAATGGCAGGCTCAGTTTAGGCTCACCAGCAAAACCCTGATGGCACAAAAAAGAGCGTTTAACAATAATTTATAGAACTTAACAGCCCTGCCCTGCGGGGAGGTTGGAGGGGCTACAAAAGCCCTTCAGGCAAATCCATTCTCAGGATTTTATTTTTATCGTCTATGCCGGTGATGAGGGCTTCGGATGCGGGGATTATAATATCTTCGTCATCATTTTTTACTAGGAACAAGGTGTTGATAGTCAGTTCGTCAATGTCTTCTATGACGCCAATATCACCTTGCTTTTCGTCCACGATTTGGAAGCCTATAAAATAATTCCAACTATAATCAACATCCTCTTCTTCTCTGTCCTCGAGGTAAGTTCTGGGGAAATAAACTTCTACGCCATTCAGCTGGCGCACCTTATCAGCCGAATCAATATCTTCTAACTTTATTAAAGCGGTTTCTTTTCCCTTAAAGCGGTATTCTTCGATAAAAAACGGAACTAAAATACCATCAATAAGGCAAATCAGGTAGGGGCAGTCCACCCTGTCGAAAATATCGTTATCGAAAGCGAAGGATATTTCGCCTTTGATACCGTGCGGTTTAATTAATTTGCCTATTTTAAATACTTCGTTTTGGGTAATCATATACAATAAAAAGAGCCCCTCCAACCTCCCCGGCCTCTATCCCTCTACGGGTACTTTCTCCAAAAGGAGAAAGGAAAAGGTAAAAGCTTTAGGAGGCTTTAGAACTCCCCCTACGGGGGATTTAGGAGGCTTTATTTTTTCTTCTGCGAATTGCTTCGTTGTTGCTGTTGTTGTTTTCTTGGAGTGAAATCTTTCATTTCGGGAAGTTTCATGCCCGAGCCTCTCAGATCTATTTTTTTGTTCGATAATTCGTACAAATCCAGGAAGATTTTGGGATCTTCCACCTCTTTATTCCATTGAGTGTAGGATTTTTTCATGTGGTTGAGAACGAGCCATATCAATTGCTCTTTTTCTTTTCCCTCGGGATAGTCGGCGGCTAGTTTGATTAATTTTTCCAGTGTTTTTCCGTAATGCCTGTAATACATTTCGGGTTGGCTGTATTCAATTTTTCCGGGTTTGGAAAACAAATCTTCTTTTCTGATAATCTCGTACGGGTAATCAATATCGAGCTGGAAATCGGCCATGATGGCCAGGTGATCCCAAAGAATATGTTTAAAATCGTTCACATCACGCAAATGCGGAAACATGTTCCCCATAATGTTGATAATTGTATCGGCGCATTGTTTGCGGTCTTCACGGTTTTCTATCGTCAGGCAGTAGTCCACCATGTTCTGAATATTCCTTCCGTATTCGGGAAGCGCCAGCCTTTTTAGTTGAGTGTTATATTCCATTCTATGTTTTTCTTCTTCTTTATTCTATTTGTTTTTAGTTAGTCAGGGTAGCTTGCTGCTTTGCCAAAGGCGACAGTATTTCTTTGTATCGAACAGGATTGCTCAATAGCTCAATGGTCTCTTTCAGCTGTTGGTCGGTTTTCAGTCCGCCCTGTATTTCGCCTTTTCTGTAATAATAGCGTTTCACAATCTCCTGATTTATCAGTTGTTTTATTTCGTCCCTGAACGATTCCATGTCGCGGTCAATATCCGGGGAGAGTTTGGCTTCCAGGGCTTTATATTCTTCGCTGGCCGTATTCAGGTAGCCTTCATATTCCATGACTTCTTTCAGGGCAGCCAGCGATTTTTCGCTCAGCATATCGTATTTAAAGTCTTTTTTCGATTTAAGATAGGCTTTAAACTCATCGTAATCCTGATCGCTAATGCCGAATATTCCGGCGGGCGCTATCTGAGGATGCTTGTTCGCCCAGTCGGTTACAAAATCGAAAATAATATACTGTGTTACAAGATAATAGGCTATGCTTGGCGATTTTTCTTCTTTTACGGCCACATCCGGCACAATACCGCCGCCATCCCTCACTTCGCGTCCGGCAACGGTTCTGAAAACAGTCGTCAGGCTGTCGGGTATGCGGCCTACGCTGCCGTCTTCGTTGCGGTGCGTATAGTCAATAGCCTGTATGCATCGTCCGCTCGGTATGTAATATTTCGAGGTGGTTACTTTCAGGTTTCCACCATAGGGCAGTTCGCGCGTTAATTGCACAAGCCCTTTGCCATAGGTGCGTTCACCGATAATAACAGCCCTGTCCATGTCCTGCAACGCGCCCGACACTATTTCGGAAGCCGAAGCCGATCCTCTGTCAACCAGCACGGCCAAAGGTATTTCGGTATCTATCGGGGCTAAAGTTGTGCGGTATATCCTGTCGGCTTGTTTCAGTTTTCCTTTTGTCGATAGCACTACTTCGCCTCGTGGCACAAAGAAATTCACAACCTGAACGGCTTCTTCCAAAATACCGCCGCCATTGCCTCTCAGGTCGAGGATAAGCGATGTTATTCCTTGCTTTTTTAAGTCGAGAATCGCTTTCTTCACCTCCTGGGCGCTCTTGTCGGTGAATCCCGTGTAAGAGATATAGCCCACATTATTTTCCAGCACCCCGTAATAAGGAACCGAACTCACTTGTATATTCTCGCGGGTTATTTTAAACTCCAGCGGCTTTTTTTCGCCGGTGCGCTCTATTTTTACTTTGACTACCGTACCGGCTTTCCCTTTCAGCAGGTTACTGACTTTGGACGTTAACTTGCTCCCGTAGCTTGGGTCCGAAACGGGTACTTCTTCCAGCGTGGTCATGTCATCGTCATCAATAGCCAGAATTATATCGCCATCCCTGAGCCCTGCTTTTGCCGCCGGCATACCCTCATACGGCCCGCTAATTATCACTCTGTATGCACCGTTTATTTTTCGAGCGGCGATGTATGAGCCTATCCCTGCATATTCGCCGGTGGTCATGAACTTAAAGTCGTCCATCTCCTTTTCGGTGATATAGTTGGTATAGGGGTCTAAACTTGCGAGCATATTTACTATTCCGGTTTGGATGGTTTTCTCGGTATTGATAGAATCCACATAAAACAAATCAAGTTCCTTAACAACCGAATTAAATACCTCTATATTTTTGTTTATATCAAAATAACGCCTCTCATTTCCCTGTGAGTGGATGGTTTGGATGAAAGAAAATGAAATTAACAGAAGAACACCAAGCTTGCTTTTCATCAATAATTCAATTAATTAAGTATAGGTAATGTAAAATATGATTGTTGTTATATTTTTTCAAACAACAAAGAAACAACTTTTTTTATTCACAGGAAAGCAGATACAAGTTATATCTTTATAAAAAACGCAGAATAATGTGCTGATATGCTGATGTGAATAATATGCCAATTGGCGCGAAGCGACGATAAACTGATTGTCATTGCGGGCTCCGACCCGCAATCTCCTATATTAATTCACATCAGCACATTGGCACATCAACACATCAACACATCAGCACATTATTAAAATTCTGCAAAATAAAAAAATAACACAAACTATTTGAGCGCCATAGCTGTTTATTAATTGACATATAGGCTATTAGAAGCGGCGTGCAAGGATTGTTGTATCACAATAACTTGTCGTTGAGGTGTTTCTGGATTTTGGTGGGCTGCTTTTAATTAATTATCTTTGCCAAAGAAAAAGAAAAAATATATAATAGTTATGAATGATATTCAAGTACTGGAAAAAGCGGCAGACAATATACGCATATTGGCTGCATCAATGGTGGAGAAAGCTAAATCGGGGCATCCCGGAGGCGCGATGGGTGGTTCCGATTTTGTCAATGTGCTCTTCTCGGAGTTTTTGGTCTATGATCCCGAAAATCCTGCTTGGGAATGTCGCGACCGTTTCTTCCTCGACCCGGGACACATGTCGCCGATGTTGTATGCAGTTCTGGCGCTTACCGGCAAATATTCGATGGACGATTTGCAACAATTCCGTCAATGGGGCAGTTGTACGCCGGGTCATCCCGAAGTGGATGTGAACAGGGGGGTGGAAAATACATCAGGCCCATTGGGTCAGGGACATACCTACGCTGTGGGAGCTGCTATTGCGGCCAAGTTTCTGAAAGCCCGATTCGGCGACCAGATGAATCAAACCATCTATACTTTTATATCGGACGGCGGTGTGCAGGAAGAAATTTCGCAAGGAGCCGGACGTATGGCCGGTCATCTTGGCCTCGATAACTTGGTGATGTTTTACGATTCAAACGGCATCCAATTGTCAACCGAAACAAAAGATGTTACGGACGAAGATGTGGCTGCAAAATACATAGCCTGGGGATGGCGGGTGATTTCCATCAAGGGAAATGACGCCACCGAAATCAGGGCGGCGCTGACAGAAGCCAAGCTGGAAAAAAGCAAGCCGACCATTATTATCGGGCACACCGTTATGGGAAAAGGCGCGGTAAAAGAAGACGGCTCGAGCTACGAAAACAAATGCGCTACGCACGGAATGCCTTTGGGCGAATCGGGAGCGAGTTTCCAGAAATCTGTCCTGAATTTGGGTGGAAATCCCGAAAATCCTTTCGTTATCTTCCCCGAAGTGAAGGAGTTGTATGCCAAACGTGCGGCAGAATTAAAAGAAATTGTATCGAAAAAATACGCTGATAAAGCGAGCTGGGCAAAAGCAAATCCGGCTTTGGCCGAAAAAATGAACAAATGGTTTGCCAATGAAGTTCCTGTGGTTGATTGGTCGGCTATCCAGCAAAAATCAAATGCGGCTACAAGGGCGGCATCGTCAACCGTATTGGCTGAATTGGCCAAGCAGGTAGAAAACTTGATTGTAACTTCTGCCGATTTGTCGAACTCGGATAAAACCGACGGCTTCCTGAAAAATACAACCATCTTCCGCAAAGAAGATTTTTCGGGCGCATTTTTGCAATCGGGCGTTTCGGAGCTGACAATGGCTTGCTTGTGTAATGGTATGGCCTTGCACGGCGGGGTGATTGCTGCCTGCGGAACGTTCTTTGTTTTCTCCGACTACATGAAACCGGCTGTTCGTATGGCTGCCTTGATGGAATTGCCCGTTAAATACATCTGGACGCACGATGCATTCAGAGTAGGAGAGGATGGTCCCACTCACGAACCGGTGGAACAGGAAGCGCAAATCCGCTTGATGGAAAAATTGAAAAATCATCACGGACACAATTCGGCCTTGGTTCTTCGTCCGGCAGACGTACACGAAACAACTGTCGCCTGGAAGATGGCCATCGAAAACACTTCTACGCCAACAGCCCTGATACTTTCGCGTCAGAATATCAACGATTTGCCTGCGAAAGGATATGCCGATGCCTTGCAAGCTGCCCAAGGCGCTTACATTGTGCAGGAAGATGCCAATTACGATGTAATTCTGCTGGCGTCGGGTTCGGAAGTAGCTACCTTGGTGGACGGCGCTAAGCTTTTGCACGAAGATGGTATTAAAACCCGTATCGTTTCGGTTCCTTCCGAAGGCTTGTTCCGCTCACAATCGAAAGAATACCAAAATTCGGTTATTCCGGCAGGTAAAAAAATATTCGGACTGACAGCCGGATTGCCGGTTAACTTGCTCGGATTGGCAGGAGACAACGGGCGTATCTGGGGATTGGAATCCTTTGGTTTCTCGGCTCCCTACAAGGTGCTGGACGAAAAACTCGGATTTACAGCTCAGAATGTGTATAATCAGGTGAAGGATTATTTGAAAAAATAATCTGCTACATCCTGATTCTCAAAATAGTAGGAGGATAGTATGTTACAGGAAATAATTGTTGCAATCATAGGTATTCTGTCCGTAGCTTGGATAGGGTACAGAGCGGTTATGTTCTTTTTAAATAAGGACGAGCAGCGAGGAAATTGCGGATGTTCGAGTTGCAAATGCAACGAAAGCAAAAAAAGATAGATTATTTTGCGTAATATTTGGTCTTTTCGGAATATTTGTTTACATTTGAATCAGGAAACGTTCTTTAAAGATAGATATAAGTCGTGCTGGTCGATTGGGAAACTCATCAACTAATACAAATTACCGAGACAAGCTTATCGATTCCAATGGCGGGTTACACCTTCGGGTTTGCCTTACGGGGCAACAGTAAATTACAAAGGGGTCGGGCACTCAAATCCTGTTTATAGGAGTTTCGGCTTATTCCATCAGTGCGACTTTTTTTATAGAAAGGCTATTCGATTTTTTCGGGTAGCCTTTTTTCGGCTCACTCTGGGGGTTGTGTCAAAAGTCTTTTTTTTAGATTGTCATTGGCTCAGGCCGATTTCCGCTCCGCTCCAATTGCGGGCTCCGACCCGCAATCTCCTGACAGCTAGATGATATTCGTTAGGAGATCCCGTGTCAAGCACGGGATGACAGACTTTTGAGACACCCTCTTTTAAGTTCTATTGGATTATTGTTAACGCTCATCGCTGGCGCGGGCTTGCAGCCTGTGTCCAACAGCAAAATGGCCGTCCATTTGTTGGCATACAAGGCACAGTTTGGCGCAAGTTTTTAACTTGTGCCCGATATTCAGGTAGTTTTCAACTACCGAAAGTTATAAACTTTCTAAATTATAGGCACAAGTTGCAAACTTGCACCAAAGACGTGGCATACAAGGCACGGACAACATGTCTGCGCCAGCTAAAGTTTGGCGTAGCTAAAAGTCCCACTAGGGGGATTAGGGGGCTTTCTCCCCTTCCAAAATCTCTTTCAAATCCCGCTCAAATAAATAAGAATTGGCATCTTCATCCAATATTTTGCCTTCCCTGTCCACTATGATGTATTTGGGGATGCCATTGAATTTGAAGAGTTGACGGAGGTATTTATACTCATCCATGTTCACGCGGTAGGTGTTTGTCAGTTCTTGTTCTTCTACAAACTTGTTGTAGCGGTCAATGGGGGAGGTTTCGTCTGTAATGAAAACAAAATCAACATCTTTGCTGCCTTTGTTCTTTTGCCTGAATTCTTTGTGCCTTTCAATGGCGCCGATACAAGGAGCGCACGATGTCGCCCAAAAATCCACCAACAGTATTTTGCCTTTGTAGGGCGCAATTATTTCTTTAAAAAGTTTTGTTTCGGCGGTATTTGGCAGTTCATAAGCTGTTCTTTTTTCCAGCGGGAAATTTTTTCGGAACAACCGTTCTGATTCCTCTATCAGAAATGGTTCGGCTATACCGGCTTCAAGCCCTTTCAGGAAAATACCGGCATCTTCTCTCTTCTGGTCTTTAAACGAATGTTTTAATTGATTATCCAATGCCCTGACTTTTGTAATGTCATATACAATACCCGGCTTCAGCTTTAGCACATTTGCATAAACCGAATCTTTTAGCCGCTGGGTCTCAGTCATAAGTTCACCTACCGTCTGTGAAAGCAAACCTGCAGCGTATTTCTCTCTGTAAGCGTCAAATTTGTCTTCGCCATGTCTTTTTACTAATTCCGTCCATCCTTTTTTGCTTACCTCTGCCAGTTCTTTTATTTTTTCTTGCGTTATTGTTTTCGTTATGTTTGCCTGTTCAAAATAGCTCTTGATAGAATCTACCTGTTCGATATAGCGAATATCTTCCGGCGTTTTTTTTATCCCCAATTCTTCAAAAAGGTATTGAGTAAAGTTTTTTTCAGGTTGTTTAGATTGACTCGTACTCATTATATTGTTGAAAGGCGCTGCATATTCGAAGCGATTGATAAAATTGCTAAAATAGGATGTTGATAACAATTCTTTATCATTCATCGGCATATCCTGCAAGAAGGAGTAAAACTCAACAGGCAAATTTTTGTTTGGTTCTCTGGTATAGCCGGAGGCGTAATCCATTAGAAAATAAGCATATTCTATTTGATAATTATCCTGCAATATTTTTTTTGTTTGTTCCGAGAGCTTTTCTGTTTCCAATAAATGCTTGAACTGCTTGGTATAACCTGCCGTAACAGATGCCAGATAGGTTTTGTATTCATCCGGTTCTTTTTTACCCGTGTTATCATGAATCTTCTGGTATGGCAATTCGGGCAATTGTTCCCCGAATGCACTCAGCTCTTTGTTTATCTGTGCCGAAGCGCCCCGAAACAGAGTTGGATACATGTACCGGCTGTTTCTCGTTCTACCGGCTATCAGAAATTTCTCCCAATCTAACAGTATCGACAAGGTTTCGCCCGGCTGCATGTAGAACTTGACACGAAGACCATTAAATATAAGCATTAAATTTTCAGGAAAACGCATCGGAATGTCTCCTTCAAAACGTCCGTCTTCGTGAATTTTGATAACAACGGGAAAATCTTCTCTGGTAGCAACGTTATTGGCATAGACTATTCCGGCAGAAAATCCGATGCGCGGGTCATAACCTTTGAAGTACCCCACCAGCCGGGCGGTATCTTTCGAGAAAAACTCGTCGGCTTTGAAATCCATCAACGATTTTCGTTTGCTTTTTGCTACCTCGCCGTCTAACCAAGTCTGCACTTCGGCAGGAACGGCAGCTTTCGGTTTTTGTATGGCTTTTGGGTCGAGCGAAATACCGTAGATTTCCCATCCGCCGGCCTTTTCTATCTCTTTGAAATTAATCTTCGTAACTTTTTTATCCAATTTCGGAAATATCAGCACAAAACTGGAATCGCCGGAAGCAGGCATGTAAATCTCTTTGTCAAATTCGCCGTTCAGGATGCCTGTGGCCTGCCATTTTTCGCCGGTTGCATTATCTTCGATGTAGCTTGTACTGGGGAACCTCACCCACATGCGGGGGACATAAGTACAGTGCATATACATTCGTGTTTCATTTTTACCCAATTCAATTTTGGTGAAATGGATAACACCATTATTAGTAAAATCCACCTCGGGATTTACAATAACTTTGTCTTTTGCCGAAACAGTAAAGGTGGCAGATATGCCGAGAATCAATGCTAGAATAATTTTTTTCATGGACTGAGTATTTTTATAGATACGGTGTCAAATATAGTGAAAATAATGCAGTTTGAATAGGATTAGTTCGTTATTTTTAAATACCCGTTTTTCATTTATCCTTCGTATATTTGTACTCTCAAAAATTACTGTATCCATGATTATGCAAAATCTCCGCAAAACAAGGCTTTATTTATTTCTATCAGCCTATATCACACTCGTTTTACTGTTTGTTATACAAAAACCGCTGTTCTTGTTGTACCATCTCGACCAGTCCGGTGCATTGAGTTGGGGCGATTGGTTCAGGGTGGCGCTCTCGGGCTTGCCGATGGATTTGTCGATGTCCGGTTACCTGATGATTATCCCCGGCATACTTATTCTTCTATCTGTTTGGTTTACAAAGTGTTTGAAGCCAATACTCAAGGTCTATTTTATATTTATAAGTATTGCCATCTCCATTATATTCGTCCCCGATTTGCATTTGTATTCTTTTTGGGGCTTCCGCATCGATTCTACTATTTTTGCTTATCTCGGTTCGCCCAAAGAAGTTTTTGCCAGTATGCCCTGGTATGTGGGCATCGCTTCTTTTGTTGTTATGGCAATCTGGAGCTTCTTGCAGTTTTTTGTTCTGAAAAAGATTGTAATCGACAGATTCCCAATCGAATCGGCCAAGAGTAAAATAAAACCGGCAATTGCGCTACTTGTTTTGCTGGGCTTGATGTTTATTCCCATTCGCGGTGGAGTAACTACCTCTACGATGAACCCGGGATACGTTTATTTCAGCGAAAATATGTTTTTGAATCATGCCGCCCTGAATCCTGTGTTCAACATGTTTTACTCCTTGAAGCAGCAGAAGGATTTCAACAAGCAATTCCGTTTCATGGACGATAAAGTTGCTCACGAAATAATGGACGACTTAATGCGCCACAACGAGCAGGATTCGATACCTCGATTGCTGACTACCGATCGCCCGAATATTATTTTTATTATTATGGAAAGTTTTGGGGCTAAGATAGTGGAACCTCTCGGCGGGGTAGAGGGCGTGGCGCCCAACCTGAATAAATTGACGGAAGAGGGAGTTTTCTTTCGCAAAATGTACGCGAACAGTTTTCGCACCGACAGGGGGATTGTCTCTGTATTAGGAGGTTATCCGGCACAGCCAAACATGTCGATACTGAAATACACCAAAAAGGTGCAAACACTGAGTTCGATACCTAAATCGTTGATACAAAACGGCTACAAGGGCTCTTTCCTCTACGGTGGCGACCTCGATTTTGCCCAGATGAAACTGTTTGCCGTAACCCAAAATATCACCGACTTAACCGAGGATACCGACTTTCCGATGAATATGCGGTTGACAAAATGGGGCGTTCCAGATGCCTTTACTTTCGAGCGGTTTGCCAAAGATGTTGTCGAAGAAAAGCAAGAACCTTTTGTTAAAATATTCCTGACGCTGAGCAGCCACGAGCCATTTGATGTTCCCACAAACAAATTTGAGGAGCCCTACCTCAATTCGGTAGCCTACACCGACAGTTGTCTGGGACTGTTCATCGACAAGCTGAAACAAAGTCCGCAATGGAACAACTCCTTAGTTGTACTCGTTCCCGACCACGATATGCGCTTCCCAAAAACCCTGGAACACTTTAGCCCCGACCGGCACGACATATTTATGCTCTGGCTAGGCGGATCCCTGAAAGAACCGGCGGTAATAGATAAGCTGTGTTCGCAAGCCGACATAGCCTCCATCCTGTTGCACCAGTTGAATATTGCCTCCGATGAATTCACGTTCAGCAAAAATATACTGAACCCATCGGTCAACAGTTTTGCCTTTTACACCTTCCCCAACGGCTTCGGCATGATTTCGGAAACAGGAAAAGTCGCCTACGACAGCGACAGCAAAAAAGCCATCCTGCTGGAAGGCGCCGGAACCGACAGCCTGTTGTTGCAAGGAAAAGCGTTGCTGCAATGCTTGTATGATGATATACAGGGGCGGTAAAAGGTTAATGATAAGTCATTTATTATTATACTGATAATCAGATAAATATAAATATTTACTGTTTTAAATTATGATTATCGGCAATTATTCACCGTAAAATATTGCTATTTTTAGACAGTTTTTTAAACAATTTCTTTGTAAGGTTTGTTTTATATTAACTACTCTTTAAAACTATTGAATATGATGAAAAAAATGATTTTTCTGGCAATTGTGGTTGCCTTGTTGGCAGGGTTTCAATCATGCAAACAGAAGCAAAGTGATAACGTTGATGCCGGGCAGAGTAATGCCATTGACAGCGCTCACAACTCGCAAAACAGTTTGGATTGGCCAGGTACTTACACCGGTGTTATTCCCTGCGCCGATTGCGAAGGTATTGACGTTCATATTACCTTGAACGAAGATGGCGCCTATCAAATGAGTTACCGGTACATTGGTAAAAAAGGAGACAGCGAACAGTTTACGGGAACATTTGAGTGGACTGAAGACGGAGGATCCGTTATTCTTAGCGACAAAACCAGGCCATACTACTACAAGGTGGGCGAAAACAGGCTATTTCAGTTTGATATGGAAGGCAAGCCCATTACCGGCGAACTGGCCGACATGTATGTTTTGACGAAAAACATAGAAGAGTGCACCGTACCAAACTAAGCGGAAAAATGCCTTTGCCTTGTTCTCAGGCAGGGGTATTTTTTCATTTATCAATTATTCCGACTCTATCTCCAGCCCATCGTAAGCCAAAAAAACGTTCTTGGGCAACAGTTTTTCTACTTCGGCTTGTAGTCCTATGTGGTGGCTGGGATGTATCAGGTAGGCTTTTTGGGGGGCAATGCGGCGTATATTGGCCAGGGCATCGTCCAAATTCTGGTGCGAATGATGGGGCGCAATTCTTAATGCATTGATTATAAGGGTGTCGAGGTGTTGAAGTTTTACGAATTCTTCTTCGGGGATGTACTTTAAATCGGTGAGGTAGGCCGTGTTGCCTATGCGGTAGCCTAATATGGGTAGCTGGCCGTGCATCAGCCGTATGGGCAAAACAGGGATGTCTTCGATTTGGAAGGGAGTATTGTCAATTATTCTTAGCGAAAGATTGGGTACGCCCGGGTATTTCACGTCCTGAAAACAATATGAAAAGCGGGTTCTCAATGCCTCGCACACACGTTCTTCGCCGTATATATCAATGCCTCCGAAGCGGCAAAAAGGGCGCAGGTCGTCCAATCCGCCAACATGGTCGTAATGGTCGTGGGTAATAAGAACCCCCTGCAGTTTTTCAAATGCCACATTCAGCATTTGCTGCCTGAAATCGGGGCCGCAGTCAATCAAAATATTCTTGCCGTCAATTTTAATCAAAACCGACGATCTGAGGCGGTGGTCTCTTCTGTCGTTAGAAGTACACACCTCACAAGTGCAGCCAATTTCGGGGTTTCCGGTGGATGTGCCGGTTCCTGTAAATTTTATATTCAAGTTACGGGTTACAAATTACGAGTTACGAGAAGAAAGAAAAGTGAAAAACAACAAAATTATTTTTCACTTTTCACTTTTAGTTTTTCACTCAATTAATATTGCCTTTGCAGAATCCAAAGATCGTCGAAAGGAATACCATATGTTCTGCGCAAAAAGTCGTTTCCTTTTGGCAGGTATTTATCTCTTATTTCATTTCTTTTTTCCACCGCCGCTGCTTTGTCGTCGAAGCTGGCGATAATAACGCGGTACATGCCTTGTTCGTTTTGAGCAAGAATAACGCGGTAGCCATCATTTTCCATTTTTGTTTTCAATGCTTCAGCGCCCGGTTTCACAGCCAGCGAAGCGATAACTACGCTGTATGCTCTCAAGCCCGAAGCGTCGGCTGCATACACCGGAGTGATTTTTTCTTGTCGAACTTTTTCGTTATCGTAATTATTCGACGGAGAAGTATAAACCGGATAAGCCGGTTTATTAACTGCAGTTGTAGTTTGAGTATTTTCCCCCACTTCACGTTCTTTAGCAGCTTCATAAACAGACTTGTAAGCGCTTTGTTTTGGTTTGCAAGCTCCAAAACCAACCAACAGAGTCAGAAGAAGACCTAATCCAAATAATTTATTCATAATTTACAGGTTTTTATTATTTCACAAAGATAATATTTTCTTTATTATTACTACAAAATGGGGCAATAGTTTATATATTTAAAACACAATACTTGCTCAATTATTGTTTGGCGCCGATTATTTATCCGGCTGATTCTCTTTTATTTTCAACCTCCATAATGGAGGAATCCTTTAGTTTGACCGGTTTAGAATTTTTACGCATTTTCATATTGAAAAATTCCACGAGCAAGGAAAAAGCAATGAAAAAATAGATATACCCGTTAGGTTCATGAGCTTTTTTGTGTACAAAAAAAATTTCAAAGAACTTAGCAAAATAATCTAACAGCCCTGCCCCTACGGGGAGTGGGGGATTTACCCAAAAAACAAATACGCTACAAATATGGCCGAAACAACTCCTGCCAAATCGGCCAACAGAGCATACGGAACGGTATATCGGCTATTGCGGATATACACGCTGCCATAGTAAACTGCTACGAGATAGAACGTTGTATCAGTCGATCCTTGAAAAATACAGGCCAATCGTCCGGCAAAAGAATCTGCCCCGTTGGTTGCCATTGCGTCCACCATCATGCCTCTTGCGCCGCTTCCGCTAAGGGGTTTCATCAATGCGGTAGGCAGCGCATCCACCCAGCGGTTGTCGAATCCGCAAAGGTTGATACTGTATTTTACGCCGTCGATGATAAAGTCCATGGCTCCCGATGCGCGGAACATCCCCACTGCGACCAATATGGCTATCAGGAAAGGGATAATCCTCACCGCGGTCGAAAATCCGTCTTTCGCCCCCTCGATAAAGGATTCGTAAACATTTACTTTCTTCCGGAGGCCGCTTATAATAAACAAAATAATGATTCCAAACAGGATGATATTGGCAACAAGACCCGAGGCCAGTTCGACCTGCCTTTCCGTCATCGACCGGAATACCCATACCGTTCCGGCAATAAGTAGCATCATTCCGCCGAATGTGCCCAGAATAACCTTGTCGAATATATTGATCCCTTGCTTTATACAAACAGCCAGTGCGCCAACCATTGTAGCCATAAAGGTGGCTATCATTATCGGGATAAAAACGTCCGAGGGATTACCGGCGCCCATCTGTGCGCGAATCGTCATCACCGATACAGGAATCAAGGTCAGCCCCGATGCATTGAGCGCCAGAAACATAATCATCGGATTGGAAGCTTTATCTTTCGAGGGATTTATTTCCTGCAATTCCTGCATGGCTTTCAGTCCCGCAGGCGTAGCCGCATTATCCAGTCCCAGCATATTGGCCGAGATGTTCAACAATATAGAGCCCGCCGCCGGATGGTCTTTGGGTATATCGGGAAATAAGCGGCGAAACAGCGGGCTTACCAATCGCGAAAAGACCCGTACCATGCCCCCGTTTTCTCCAATCTTCATAATGCCCATCCACAAGGACAAAACACCTGTCAGTCCGAGTGAAATAGTGAATCCCTGTTCGGCTGTGGAGAAAGTCGATTTCATGATAATGGTAAAAATTTCCACATCACCAAAAACGAGCAACTTCACCAAAGCTACAACAAAGGCAATCAGAATAAACGCAATCCAGATATAATTCAGAGCCACTATAATTACTAGTTACGAGTTACAAGTTACGAGTTAATTTGCTAATTACCACATTTGCCAATTTGCTAATTCTTTTAGCCTCCAAAGATACAATTTTCATTTTATTCAACAACAGATGTTGCTCTGCCATCTTTAAACAAGGTAATAATTTGCTCGCCCGAATTGATTTCCGATACAGATTTCAGTATTTTATTGTCCTTCAAGGTCAAGGTATATCCTTTCTTCAAGATAGCTTCGGGAGATGCCAAAGCAAGATGCTGTTCTTTCGATTCCAGCTGGTGCTTTTTTCGCTGCATAAACACGTAAGCGCTATTTTTTAGCTGCAAACTCATGCGGTTGAGTTCGGCCAGCTGGTCTTTGGTTTTTCCCTTAATCAAATACGAAAAATGGGTCGTCAGCGTATTGATTCGCAGAAATTCGCCGGATAAAATGCCGTTTACACTTTCAATCATCCGGTTTTGACTAAAGAGCAGATTTTCTTCCGTTTCGCTCATTCTTTCGATAAGGAACCCGGCGGCGGCAGTAGGCGTTTTCAGCCGTGTATGAGCAATCATATCCAATACCGTATCATCGCGTTCGTGCCCTATTCCCGTTATCACAGGCAGCGGAAACTGTGCGCAACTTGCCGCCAGCAGATACGAATCGAAGGCGCTTAAATCGGATGCCGCTCCTCCACCCCTGATAATGACAACCGCATCAAAGCAATCGGTATGCGCATTTATTCTGTCGAGAGCAGCCAACACCGATTGCTCGGTCTTGTCGCCTTGCATGATTGCCGGAAAAAGTTTGGCGTAAAAAACAAAGCCCTGTTTATTGTTGTTCAACTGGTTGCAAAAGTCCTCATAACCGGCAGCCGTAGGTGAAGAAATCACAGCAATCCGATTCGTTACATCCGGCAGTTCGAGCTCCTTGTTCAGCCCCAAAACGCCCTCCTCTTCCAATTGTTTGATTATCAGCGCACGGTTTCGTGCCTGGTCGCCCAAGGTATAGCTAGGGTCGATATTGTGGACATTCAAGCTGAATCCATACAACTCGTGAAACTCAACGCTGACCAGCGCCAATACCTTCAAACCGGAGACGAACGCTTGTCCCGTCTCGTGCTGAAAATACGGGTTCAGCATTTGGAACACATTCGCCCAGATTGAGCCGCGCGCCTTTGCCACAACGGTTTTGTTCCGGCTGTCTTTTTCTATAAATTCCAAGTAACAATGTCCGTTCTGATTCTCGCGCACATCGCTAGTCTCGGCCCTAATCCAAAAAAGATCGGGCAATCTGTCCGAAACAACATTCCGAATTTTGTGGTTTAGTTCTAGGAGTGATAGTATGGGGGTCATGGGTGGGGAAGATAATGTTGTTTTAGGCTTAGTTTTACAATTTGAGAGGATCTACTTTTTATAGATCTGTCCTCCCTGGCGCAAGTTTGCAACTTCGTGGCAGTTGAAAATTGCCTGTATTTTAGGCACAAGTTACAAACTTGCGCCAAATCTCTGTTTTAATAAATCAATCAGAACCAAATTCTGTCCATATTGATTAATTAATATTTCATTTTCAATATTCATAAGACAGTTTATTTAGTTCGCAGTTATCCCTGAAAAAACGCATCTATTATTCCTTCTAATATTTTACCTTCTATGGTCAACTCATAATTAATATCAAATCCTATTCGTAATTGCTCATCCATTGCCCAATCTCTTATTTTATCTGCCCTATCATTGTCAACTTCAATAAAGACGAAGCTACCCTCTTCCTTTAATGGAAATTCTAAGATTTCTCTTTGTTCAGAGAGACTACAGTTCAAGTAATCAAACTGATCTTTAGTTAGTTTAACTATCATTTTCCTAATTGTTTTGTAAGCTTATCTACTTTATTTGTTGATGTGGGATTTACAGATATAATTTGTCCAGTTTGTGGATTAATCACTACTTCCCCGGATTTTCCTACAAATCGTTGACTTGAGCGCCCAAACTGATCAATTACTACATTTCCTGTTTTTAATGGATTCCTTACAGCATCTATAATTCCTGAAGGTTTTACACCTCTCTCAATAGCTCTATTTAAACCATGTTTCGTAAAGCCTGTAATTTGAATTCCATTTACTGCTTTTGTCCCTCCTTTCGCTGCATCACCTGCTTTGTCAGCAAATTTAGCAATTTCTCCAACCTTAGCAATTTTCCCAACCGGTACTATTTCTGCAATTGCAAAAGCAGCATCAACAGCTGTTATTTCCTGGCCTGTTGCAGCTTTAGCTATCATTTCTATGGCCGAGCCAAAAGGATGGATAGCTGTCATTCCGTCAGTTAGCGCTTCTATATAATTGGCCGCTGATTCTGCCCTTGCTCCTCCTTGCTCTAATTCTTCCAGTTGGAATTGGGCTAAATCGGCTCCTTGCAGGTCGGGTGGTGGATTATCCATATCCCCGAACAAGAAACTTTTGAAGCCATTACTTAGAATTGTGAGAAAACCTTCTTTTTGCGCCTCCTGAGTACTAATCTCATCCACATTTACTTCCCTCTGAGGATTTGGTAGAGTTCCAGGTACTGGATCGATCTTCCTCATCCCTGTCGGGTCCACAAACCTCACCGGATTATTGGCACAATAGGCATACGGACTAATCGAATAATACTTCTCAGCCAGCGGATCCATAGTTGTAAACCTCGGTACTACCTTGTCCAGCTGCCTGGCTTCAAAATCATACAGGCCCAATCCAAACATCGGCTCATCCTCCTTGCCCCCAAACTTGTAAGGCTGAAACGACTGTCCGCCGCTTTCATACTCGTTTACCTTACCGAACGGGTAGTAGTGCGAGCTTTGCTGTATCTCGCCGTTGGCATTTGCCACCACGCAATTGTTCCCCAAATGATCGCGCAGGTAAAAGTAGTAATTTCCATTCTCAAAATAGCCGTTTGGCAGCAAAATTTTCTTCAGAACGCTGTTTTCGTAAACTTTGTTGCCTGCATATTGCCGTTTCAGGCTGGAGTTGGGCTGTGTATATGGCGGCTTGCCTGTGTTTTCCACCGGATCGACCCCCCTTTGGCGCAAGTTTGCAACTTGTGTCGATAATTTACGAAGTTTACAACTTCGTGGCAATTGAAAACTGCCTGTATTTTAGGCACAAGTTACAAACTTGCGCCAAAAGGAGAACCATGGTCTATTTCAGACAAAAATTCATTTAATCGTTCTTTCGTTATTTTGCCATTTATTTCCGGATTAGCCAATTCAAATATCATCTCTTTCATTTCTTCATTTGAAAAATCCAAATCATCTCTACATTCTATTGCATTAGCCCAATTTGTCAATGTTTCAAAATCAATCTCGTTCTCAAGACTTCTTTTTAAAACATTAACAAAATCTTTTATGCTAATGTTGAACAGAGGCTTATCAGTATCCCAGGGATATTGAGAGAGTTCTTTTTCTAATGCTTTAATATTGTCCTGAAGTAAAACTAGCTCCTTTAATATTTCAGTCCTATTTCTCATGTCAATATTTTGGTTTTATGTGAATAATACTTCCGTCAGGTATAATGGCAGTGTATTTTTCTCACTTTCACCTATCAATGAAATAATAAATTTATCCGACAATACCATTTTTTCATGGAATTTCGGAGAAAAAAATAATACTCAAAAAGAAATTGATGATTTAAGAAAATACATTCAATCCGAAAAAGTAACACAGGCAAAAGATTTTGTGGGGGAAAAAAGATTGAACCAAAAAATAATCTACAATCACGAATCTTCAAAATATAGAATCTGCGCCATTGATTATGGGGAATTAAAATTTCGTTATGTATTTTTTGATAAGGAAACTCAAAAAGCCGTTGTCTTTGACAAAACGAAAGAAAATATACAATTTCTTTTCCCTGATTTTTATGGAGAATCCATTATCATGTATGACCGAGGAATTAAAAGTAATCCATTTATCGATTTAACATATTACTATATGGATAATCTTTCAGAAGAACAAAAGCTCATCATTGATTCCAATAATCCCGAAATAGATAATCCGTTCTTGGTGAAATATAATTTAAAACACGAATGAAATACCATGCTGAAGTTTGTATATATTGCCTGTATAATTTCTTTTTCTCTTGTTTCATGCCAAGATAAATCGAAACAAAGTTCGGAAGAGGAAAATAGTATATCAGATTATGAGCGTTTGGTTGAAAATAAAATAGATCAATTGACAGTCGAAAATTTGAATAAGCAGGTAGAAAATCAAGCAGTATATTTTGGGTATGATTCTTTAACAAAAATAGATTTGAAACAACTAGCCTCACACCATAAATTATTCTTGTACTTTTCATACCAAACCTGTCCTCCTTGTATAGAACAAACCATAGAGTACATTGAAAACGCTTTCCCTGAATATAAAGAGGATAATGAAATCATTTTTATTGCTCCTGATTATCCGGGAAGGATGAAAAATAATTGTTATGGGAAAAGGGTACTTATACTGAATAACAATTCTTTGGGTATCCCTGTCGAAAGAGAAAATGTTCCATTCATTTTTACATTGAATGAGAATTTAGAGATAAACAATCTTCACATCGTCAATAAAAATAATTTTGATAAAACTTCTGATTTTATCAAAAAGATTAAACTACATATTGCCGCGAAATAAATTACTATATAGGTTAAATACATTGGTAACCAACCATATGGGCACATCCTGCAACTGCACTGAAGCAACCCGTAAAACCAAGCGAAACCACCGAAATAAAAGTAGAAATAACGCCCGCCACTACCGGCTATTTCCAGAAAACAATCACCGTCTATTGCAACATTGAAAATAATTTTGTACACTTGTCAATCAAAGGAACGGTAAGCAATTAAAATTTCATATATTTAACATTATGAGATTAAATATTTAACTAAATATGTTTGGAAATTACCCCCCCCTATTTAGATTTGCAGAGCAATAAACAGTAGTTCTTAACCATTTAATTAAATAATCATGAAGAAAAAGATTTTTGGCAGTTTGGCGATATTGGCTATTGCCGCAGTTACGGTGTTGAATGTGAATTTGAGTTCGCAAAAAGAGTTATTGTCTGATATTTCGCTGGCTAATGTGGAAGCGTTGGCGCAGGATGAGGATAATCGACCAACAGGAACGGCGGCTACCTTAGAAGAGACCACCTATACATACAATGAGGCAGGACAACTTATCAATGTTAAAACTATCACAAGGCCGTGTTGTGCACAAGACTATCCATGGTTTTATTGTGATGTTCCACCATGTTGATTATTTACTAAATAATTGATATTGCTATAAATCGAACTATCACCTTACCTTAATAACTTAACGAATTTTAGATAATGAAAATATTATGTACTGGTTGTTTCGTCTCTGTGTTTTTGTTTTTACAATCTGCTTGTACGAATAAGAGTACGCTAAGTGTTGATAATGATCTTGACTCTTACAGTATTGATGTGAGTATTGGAGATGTCGAATCATTGAACATGCGAGATATAGCAGAATCTTATTCTGTAATTTGTTTAGAGTCTTCTGAGCAGGCGTTGGTTGGACAAATTAATCAAGTCTTTTTAGATGACTCCAACATAATAGTATGGGATTCAAAACAAGGGAATGTGTTGAGTTTTGGGATTGATGGTAAATACAAAAATCAGATAGGGAAAAAAGGTGGTTCACCATCTGATTATGTACATATCAGCGATGTAAAATATGATAAACAGAAAAAAATAATATCCATATTGGACACTTCTACAAAAAGAATATTGCAGTATGATATTTATGGGAATTATCTAAATTCCATAAAATTACCTTGTGTGTTCTTCTCATTTTTGTCCACTAAAAATGGCTATTGGGGCTTCAGTGGTTTTACAAATAAGTATGGCGTAACATTTATTGACAAAAATTTGAATGTTAAACAAAATTATTTTTATGCTGATAAGCCTATCCGTTTAATGCCAACAAATTATTTTACTGAAAATGAAAAAGGAGAATATTTTTTTCATGCACGGTATGAGGATGTTATTTACAAAATAGATGGAGATACCTTGAAATCTTTTATAACGTTAAATTTTGGACAAAATAAGAATCCGTATAACGACATAAATAGCGCTGAATTCCGTTCCTTTGTCGAAAAATCGAATTATTTAGGGCGAATCAGAGATGTGTACATGTATGAAAATAAGTTGTTTTTCTCCTTTTCGGATTTTCATGGTTTGAATGAACAAGAAACAATATACCATGCTTTTATTGACTTAAATCAGCCTCAGATCACACCTTTGATATATAGGGATGTTCGACATTTTGAAGATATTCCGGTTTCTCCGCTTCCTGAAATAATTAATATATCTGAGGGGAAATTGATCTATCAAATAATACCAGGTATTCTTCCCGAAAAGGCAATCTCAAGTTTAACAAAGTATAGTAATGATATATCTTCCGAATCAAATCCGATTTTGGTTATATACAATTTAGGTAAAAATTAATGACTATCATGTGAAGCGCCAACTTGTACTAAATATTCTGTCGGCATTCATTATTATCTCCTCTTCCTGTACCAACAGCAAGAAATCGGAAGTTGAAGAGTTCGTTACAGAATGGACAAATAAAACGATTCATTTCCCAAACAGTATTCCTTGTTCTTTCATGAACAAGGATACTGTTTGTCTAGATTTGGCTACAACAACCCTACAAGATATTGATTTATACCGATTCCACAGGTTGCACTGGCTGCAAACTAAAATTGTATCAATGGAAGGAATTTATGCAGGAAACCGATTCGTTATTGCCCAACAAGTTAAATTTCCTATTCTACTTCCATCCAAAAGACACAAAAGAACTTAAATTTTTATTGAGGCGGGACAGATTGGAATATCCGGTATTTATTGACGAGCGCAACCAAATAGACAGCCTCAACCATTTTCCCAAGCAACAAGAATACCAGTGTTTTCTACTAAATAAAGAAAACAAGGTAGTCGCCATGGGCAATCCCACCATGAATCCAAAAATATGGGAGTTGTACAAAAACATTATACGGGGAGATACCACAGCGACAATTCAGGGCAAACCATGAAAAAATTAGTACTACTGTTACGAATGAGATTCCTCCCTTTGGTCGGAATGACTCGTCTATTGGCGGTTAAAGGATGAGGAAGCGGCGGCTTCGCCGCCGCTTCCTCATCCCCTCTCTCAAAAAGGAGACTGTCATTCCGACCAAAGGGAGGAATCTCCTGCTCATATCAGCAACTTTACCGAAAGGCATAAGCCGTAAAATTTTTCATACGTTTGCCCTGAAAAACAATCACCGTCTATTGCAACATTGAAAATAATTTTGTACACTTGTCAATCAAAGGAACGGTAAATAATTGATATTCCATATATTTAACATTATAAAATTGAATATTTAACTAAATATGTTTGGAAGTTACCCCCTGCCTTATCTTTGTAGAGCAATAAACAGTAGTTTTTAACCATTTAATTAAATAATCATGAAGAAAAAGATTTTTGGCAGTTTGGCGATATTGGCTATTGCCGCAGTTACGGTGTTGAATGTGAATTTGAGTTCGCAAAAGGAGTTATTGTCTGATATTTCGCTGGCTAATGTGGAAGCGTTGGCGCAGGATGAGAGTGATTCACCGAAAGTGGATCAGGACTGCGAGTCTTGTCTGACAGACCAAGGTCATAATGGTGTTCGTTTTTCGTGTAAACTGGGAACCTTAGGATGCTATGATTCAAATTGTGTTATGGGTGGCTGTCTCTAAAAGTGAAATCCGAATTTAAGGCTGTATTAAAATTTTATCTCTTTGGACTTTGAATGCGGCCTCTATTTTTTTATTTATCTGTAATTTAAACAGGTCATGAAAGTATATATTGTATTAATTGTATTGCTTTTAGCAATAGCGGGGTGTGCAGACAAAAAGCCTTCATCAAACATAATCTCAAAAGAAAAAGTTATTAAAATTCCGGATAGCATGGATACTCTTACGCCTCAGGATTCGTTATTCAGTTCAATAGATATTGTTCCGTTAGAAACAAATGATAATTGTTTGATAAAAGAAGTAACTTCCTTTAAAATACGGGATAGCCTGATTTATATTAAATCCCGAGATGAAAACTTATACGTTTTTGACCTGACCGGTAATTTCAGGTATAAAATTTCATCCAAAGGGCAAGGGCCGGGAGAATATATTGAAATACGAGATTTTCTTTTCACAAAAGACGGAAACCTTGAAATTCTGGATTTTAAGAAAATAGAAACCTATACGCTTGACGGGCGGCATATCGGTACAAAGCATTTCGATTTTCTAGGGAAAGATTTGTACTGTAATGCGGTTAATTTTGCACAGGCTCCGGCATCGGGATACTATTTATGGGGAGGCGCCGTTGGAATAAGGTCTGATGAAAAATTGCGGGCAAAAAGCTATATGATGCACCATGTAAGCAACGATATGCATATTCTGAACAGCTACTTTCCTGTTGGAAATGGAGATGGCGGAACGAAAAACCGGTTTAATTACTATAATGATACTATTTTGCTTGCGCCTTATACTTCGGCTTATGATATATACCAAATTGATAACAAAGGCGACATATCTGTTCGTTACAGTATTGATTTTGGCAAATATAGCATATTGAACAATCTTGATTCTCCTGACGAACGAATAGATCCCTCCGTAATCAGCATAGATAAATATGTGCTGAATTTATCCGATTATGTTGAATCGGATAACTGGGTGCATGTTCGATTTTCATATGGAAATTTAGCGTATCAGTTATTGTATTCCAAGACGAAACATCTGTCATATTTACTGTCGATGGCTAAGCCGACAGACAATGAGTTGCGGTTCTATCCCGTTTCGCAGGTGTACGAAGATAAATTTGTAACTGCAATTGACGCTTACTGGCTTCTTGGCGAACTGGACAGAGTTACGCCTGAAGGACAAAAAAAGTGGAATATTGCGAAATACAAATCACTATCCGAAACAGACAATCCTGTTCTTATTTTTTACACATTAAAGTAATTTGATGAACATGAAATTCTTTTTTCGACAGCCGGTTTTGCTCGTAATGGTTTGTATATTTCCATTATCTTGTACACAAAATCAGAAGTTGAATGAATCCGAGGCGATTGTTAATGAATGGGTCGGCAAAATCATCCTGTTTCCGGCAAAAGTTTCTTGTTCTTTTGTACTTAAGGATACCGTTTGTCCCAATTTGGCGGCCACAACTTATAAAATCTTGTTATATACCGATTCGACCGGCTGTACGAGTTGCAAACTCAAATCCCCTTATTGGAAAGATTTCATACAAGAGGTGGAAGATTTTGAACAAGGTAAGATATCTTTCCTGTTTTACTTTCATCCACAAGAGAAAAAACAACTTAAACATCTGTTAAAACATGAAGGGTTCTCTTATCCCGTCTTCATTGACGAGCGCAACCAAATAGACAGCCTCAACCATTTTCCCAAGCAACAAGAATACCAGTGTTTTCTACTAAATAAAGAAAACAAGGTAGTCGCCATGGGCAATCCCACCATGAATCCAAAAATATGGGAGTTGTACAAAAACATTATATGGGGAGATACCACAGCGACAATTCAGGGCAAACCATGAAAAAATTAGTACTACTGTTACGAATGAGATTCCTCCCTTTGGTCGGAATGACTCGTCTATTGGCGGTTAAAGGATGAGGAAGCGGCGGCTTCGCCGCCGCTTCCTCATCCCCTCTCTCAAAAAGGAGACAGTCATTCCGACCAAAGGGAGGAATCTCCTGCTCATATCAGCAACTTTACCGAAAGGCATAAGCCGTAAAATTTTTCATACGTTTGCCCTGAAAAACAATCACCGTCTATTGCAACATTGAAAATAATTTTGTACACTTGTCAATCAAAGGAACGGTAAATAATTGAATGTACGTCGTATGCTTACCCTTATTATAGACAGACTTCGGTATATTATGGGCCAGGGGATGGAGATGTTGCTCACGCATGGAATTGTCAAGGGTGTGATTAGTTTTAAGTAAGGGGCTGCCCCATAAGGAGAATTAAGTTTCTGAAAGTTGATTATTTCGAATCCCTATCCAAAATTTTTACTTATGGGACCGCCATTTTTTTTCAATTAAATAACACAAACAATTGATGTATGAGAACTAAAGTCATCGCTATTCCTGAACTCCTTTTTTTTCTGTTGCTGGCAATATGTAGCTGTACACAGGAAAAGGGAAATTCTTCCAATATGCAATATGTTTATACCAAGCCTTCATTAGAAGTACAAAAGAACAGTAACATTATTGATTTGAATGTAACAGATACAATCTCTAATGATTTATATGACTCTATTGATTCAATAAATATTATAAGACTGGAATCGACTAATGAATCCATAATTGGTGTTATAAATAAAGTATATATTGCACAAGATAAAATTTTTGTGATAGATTACTTTAAATCGAAAGCCATTTTTGCTTTTGATTTAAACGGGAATTTCCTGTATAAAATAGATAAAACAGGGCAAGGGCCGGGAGAATATATAAGTATAAATATGGCTCATATCGTCAATAATACCATAAATATTTTAGACTATATGTCGTGGAAATTAATTAGTTATGATTTAACCGGCAACCTGCTTTATGAAAAACGACTAAATAAACCCAGGCCTTTGGATTTTATAGTGGATGGTGGTATGATATTCTGCGGATTTAATGCATATAATGAAAACTCAACGCCTTTCCGTGTTGTTATTGTTGATACCTTGCTGGCACAAAAAGAAACGATGTTACCATTCACTAATACCAGGGAGGATGCTGTGAATCTAATGTCAAGATTTCAAAAGGCCGTAAATGGCGATATATTGTATTATTATCCCCCGTGTGATACAATTTTCCAAATAGAAAAGGATAAAATAATACCTAAATATCATTTCTCGTTAAACGATTCGGAATTAATAACATCGTTTTATGATAAAACGAAAGAGTTGTCGGATAATGATTTTAGAAATATGCACGCAAATTCGGGCATCAATTTTAGTTATTCTTTTTTTGATTTGAAAGATTACCTTTATGTAAGCTATTATAGAGGCGATTTTCGCTATACTTCTTTGGTCTCAAAAAACGGGTATAAGTGTAGAAATTATGCTACAACTGACATGAAAAATAAAATTACATATATTCCATTTGTAATCAGCGGGTATCATCAAAACACCCTGTTGGGCTATATTGACGAATCATTCTTCACCCTTAGTGCAGAAAATATGGAAATGTTTTATACCCATTTAAAGGATGAAGATATTCAAAAAATAAAGGAATTGGAAGATACTGATAACAATCCGGTGGTCTGCTTACTGTATGTGAAGAAATCTTGAGATGATGAAAAACGGATGAGCAGGGCAATAGCAGAAAAAGTAGAAATAGAGAAGAATATAGAGTATATGAAAAATCTGTGTTCATCATTCACATCAAGTATTAACGATTTAGTTTTGTATGATGATCTGGATATTGCTGATTGTAGGATTACAGACAGTGAGGGGAAACAACAAAATATATTGCAATGGAGCTTGATTGTCATTGTATCCCTTATGGAAGATACCGAAACAGGAGAAATCCGGTGGAACAGAATTTTTAAACTGATAGAATGAAGTCGTCAAATTAATTATGGTTGATCATCTAATTATTCATTGTGCCGTCCGGCGCTTGGTACATTATTATTTCTCCTGTCTTCATCATCTGTTTTTCATTTATAATTTCCCATTTCTTCTCAATCACCCTCTTCACCAAGCAATGCCCTGCTTAAAATACCTGGCCAGTTTCACAAAAACCGGATAATAAAGGAGCGCTCGAAATAGCTTATACTTTGTCGAATAGGGCGCTTTTTTCAGGGGATAATAGCCCATCTGTTTCAGTTCCTGCAATACGGCGTCTATCCTTTGTGAGGGTTGATTTTTTCGTATCAGTAGGCGGAGAATGTCAACGGCCAGAAAATCCAGTTTCCGGTCGAGCCCTTGCCTTAACTTACCGCTGAATTGTTTTACATAACCGGTATTGTCTTTCAGTATGATTAATTTATCGGCGATCACTTTTTCATCAAATTCCTTGCCATTACTGATTGAATCGGAGCGTTGATAATAGTAATATATCAGGCGGTCGTTGCATACAATCTCTTTCGCTACCGAAAAAATACGGACAACAAAATCATCATCTTCCGCCAAAAATCCCTCTTTCATCGTTATGCGGTTTTCGTCAAGCAAACGTTTTGAAAAGAGGCTTATCCATGCCGAACTCCTTAGCGTGTAGTTCAGCAAATAATCTTCGACAGACATGACCTTGTTGTTGGGCGAAAAGTTTGTTGCCAGCGATACTTGCTTTCCGCTATCATAAATTTCGCACGCGCCGAACAAAAGAATATCAACCGGATATTCCTCCACCCAATTTAATAAAAAGCTCAGGGAACCGGCTGAAATCCAGTCATCCGAATCGAGAAAGAAAAGATATTCTCCCGTGGCTTGTTGTATGGCTGCATTCCGCGCCGAACTCAACCCGCCATTTTCCTTATCTATTATCCGAATAACGGGATATTCGCTTTTCAAACGCACAAGTATTTCCCTGCTACTGTCAGTCGAGCCGTCGTTTACCACAATAAGTTCGTAGCGCTCGTCCGAAACTCCCTGATTTACAACGCTTAGAATGCAACGTTCGAGGTATTTCTCCACATTATAAACCGGTATGATGATGCTTAATCTTATACTCATTTTTCATGAAGAATAGTCAATTCTGCAAATGTATAACAATCCCGCCAAAAATATCCTCATCTATGATGCGAAGATGAATATTTTTTCGCTAAGTTTGCAAGAAGATAACTTTACAACAGATTCTTAACCCAAATAATTGAGGTGTGTATGAAAAAGATCAGATTTTCCCTAACTATTAACTTTGTGTTAATCGTCTTTGTGTTGCTTGGCAACTCATGTTCAAAAGACAAGCCCCGCACCATTGATCCCGAATTTTCGAGATACATTGCTGCTTTTACTTATGGCGCCATATCGTCTGATTCCGAGATACAGATAGAACTTACGCAAGATTTACCGGCCGTGGAACTGGATAAGGAAATTGAAGAAGAATTGTTTGAATTTTCGCCGTCCATAAAAGGAAAAGCATTCTGGACAAGCAGCCGGAAGATAAAATTTATACCCGAACCCGGAGAATTAAAATCGGGACAGGAATACCATGTCTGGTTCAAACTCGATGAAATAATGAAAGTGGAAGGCAAATTCAAGGAGTTTTACTTTTTCTTCAACGTGCCTAAACAAAATTTCAGTATCGACGTCTTGCCCTATTCCCCAACAAAGGATAACGACCTGACATGGAACAGCGTTCAAGGCGCCCTGCTGTTGGCCGACAATGCTCCTATTGATAAGGTTCAGCAAATGCTTTCAGTTTCGGGTGAGACCACCGCCAAAATAAAAGTTACCCAAACCGAACAAACCGGGCGTTACACATTCACCATCGACAGCCTGAAACGCTATGAAAACAGACCAACCGATTATGTACTGAGAGTGAACGGAAGTCCCATTGATGTGGAAAAAGAAGAAAAATCTGTCATAACGCTGCCCAAACTCAACCTGAATCCCTTCCTTGTTGTCGATGCCCGTGTGGTTTACGACCCGCAGGAATGTATCCGCGTTACTTTCAGCGACCCCTTATCGAGCAATCAGAATATACAAGGCTTGATTACGCCGAACGGCATTGAGAATTTTTCGTACGATATTCAGAAAAATGTGTTGAAGCTTTATCTTGACCCCGATAACAAGGCGACCAGTGTTGACCTGGTTATTCAAAAAGAGTTGAGGAATTTTGATAATAAACTCCTTGATAGAAGATACACATACGAATTATCCCTCGAAAAAAATAAGCCTCAGTTCGAATTGATTAATTCGGGAAACATACTTCCCAATTCCGAAAATCTGGTTCTCCCCTTCAAGGCGGTGAATTTGTGGGCGGTGGATGTAAAAATCGTCAAGATATTCGAGAACAATGTACTGGGCTATCTGCAATCGAACGAATTTGGGGGCGATAGCGATCTTCGCCGTTTCGGACGACTTATTCTGAAAAAAAGGATACGCCTTGATTCGGATCATACCCTGCGCCTCGACCAGTGGAATATTTTTTCCATCGATTTGGCAACGCTTATCAAGCAAGACCCCGGATCGATATACCGTGTCGAACTTTCGATGAAACAGGCCTATTCGCTCTATCCTTGCAATGGCGTTGTGCCGCAAGTTCCGCAGGATGCCAGTCTGGAACGCTTCGATGATGCCTTGACGGAAGAAGAGGAAGCCAAATGGGATGTCCCCTCCTCCTATTATTACGAGTGGGACGATTACGATTGGGAAGACAGAGACAACCCTTGTACCCCCAGCTATTATGCGAATAAAAAATCGGGATGTATTGTTTTTGCCTCCAATATGGGAATTATCGCCAAATTGGGTTCGGATAAAAAGATATTGGTCTCCGTCAACGATATTCAGACTACCGAGCCTGTCTCGGGTGCAGAAGTGGATGTTTACAATTACCAGATGCAGCGCATCGGCTCGAGCAAAACCGATGGAGACGGATTTGTCAGCATCGACTACAAGGGCGGCGTTCCTTTTGCCATCATCACAGGCAAAGACAAGGAAAAAGGATACCTGAAAGTTACCTCTAACCTGTCGTTGTCGTTAAGCAACTTCGATGTTAGCGGAAAAGAGATACAGAAAGGCCTGAAAGGTTATCTGTATGGCGAAAGAGGCGTTTGGCGACCGGGCGATACCCTGTTCCTGACATTTATCCTCGAAGACAAGGACAAGAGCCTGCCGAAAGACCACCCCGTGTCGCTGGAAATGTTTACGCCTATGGGGCAACTCTATCAAAAATATGTAACAACAAACGGACAGGACGGATTCTACACCTTTAAGGTGGTAACAGACCCCAATGCCCAAACCGGAAACTGGCAAGCGGTGGTCAAAGTGGGCGGCGTTTCGTTCAGTCAGCGAATAAAAATTGAGACCGTGAAACCCAATCGCTTAAAAATAAGGCTCGATGCAGGGACAACAATTGACGCCAGCCGGGGCTTATTCACCGGCAGCCTTTCCTCGCAATGGCTGCATGGCGCTCCCGCATCCAACCTGAAAGCTAAGGTGGAGATGACTTTATCTGCCACATCCAAACCCTTTAAGGGCTACGAGCAATACTCATTCAGCAATCCGGCAACAAACTTCTATTCCGACACCTACACGCTGTTTGATGGACGGCTGGACGGAAACGGGAATGCAACAGTTACCGGCAAGCTTCCGCAGGCGTCCACCGCACCCGGAATGCTCAAGGCGAATTTTGTTTCGCGGGTGTTTGAATCGGGTGGCGATGCCAGCATTTATTCGCAAACGGCGCCCTATTCTCCTTTCTCGAGCTATGTAGGTATAAAAACGCCCAATACGAGCGATTATGAAATGCTGGAAACAGATGTGGATAACGTCATTGATATTGTTACGCTTACTGCCGATGGAAAATTGACAAACCGCAGCCAAGTAAACGTAAAAGTATATAAAATCAGGTGGTCGTGGTGGTGGAGCAGTAGCTACGACGATTTGGCATCGTATGTCAATAGCACCTACGCCGATATTATCCTCAACCAAGATGTTTCCACAACCGGCGGAAAAACCAAAGTGAAACTTAAAGTCAATTACCCCGATTGGGGACGGTACTTGGTATTGGCCGAAGACGAACAAAGCGGGCACATTGCCGGGAAAGTAATATACATCGACTGGCCTTCGTGGCGGGGACGCTCCAACAAGCAAGATGCTGACGGATTGACCATGCTCTCGTTCTCGACCGAAAAGCAAAGCTACAAAGTGGGCGAAAAAGCAAGGGTTATTCTGCCCAAGAGTTCTGCCGGACGCGCATTAATCAGCATCGAAAACGGATCGAAAGTTATATCGCGCGAATGGGTGGAAACCAGCGCTACGGAGGACACCAAGCACAGTTTCACCGTAACAGAGGAGATGACGCCCAACTTCTACATCTTCGCTACCTTGTTGCAACCGCACGGACAAACCGATAACGATTTGCCGATACGCATGTATGGCGTAGTGAATGTGAGCGTAACAAACGACAACAGCGTTCTGAATCCGGTGATAACAATGCCCGATGAACTCCGTCCCGAAAAAGAATTTACCGTTTCTGTTTCGGAAAAGAACAGGAAAAAAATGACCTATACTTTGGCTATCGTGGACGAAGGATTGCTCGACCTCACCGCATTCAAAACACCGGATGCCTGGGCTGATTTTTATGCAAAACAAGCATTGGGCGTTCGCTCATGGGATATGTACGATATGGTGGTAGGAGCCAGCGCAGGTAAGATAGGCCCCTTGTTGAGCATTGGAGGAGACGGAGAATTGAAGTCGGCGAGCAACCAAATGAACCGCTTTAAACCGGTAGTGGAATTTTTAGGCCCCTTCTCGCTGAAAGGCGGTGATACCAGGAAACACAATATCAAACTGCCGTCTTACATAGGTTCTGTTCGGGTGATGGTGGTTGCCGGTTCGAGCGAAGGAGCTTATGGGAACACCGAAAAAACGGTTCCTGTTAAAAACCCCTTGATGATATTATCTACTCTTCCGCGCGTAGCAGGCCCCGGCGAAGATATTCTGTTGCCTGTGAATGTGTTTGCCATGGATAAAAAACTGAAGAATGTTACGGTTACGGTAAAAACCTCCTCTGGCTTATTGCAGCTGACGGATGGCGCAACCAAATCGGTTACATTCACCGAAACGGGCGATAAGATGGTCTATTTCAGATTGAAAGCCGCCACACGTACCGGAGCCGAAGAAATCGAAATTAGAGCTACCGGAAATGGCGAAGTTTCGACCGAGGCAATTGATATTGAGGTCAGGAATCCCAATCCAGCTGTGTTGATGACCTCGCAGGCCCTCATTTCCAGCGGTCAATCGCAGGAGTTAGCTATTTCGATGGATGCTCCGCAAGCAGGCGACTGGGTAAAACTGGAAATTTCGCGTATGCCGGGAGTTGATTTAAGTAAAAACCTGGCTTATTTGCTCGAATACCCTCACGGATGTTCCGAACAGGTTACTTCGAGAGCTTTCCCTGCGCTTTACGTCGGCACATTCACCAAGTTCAGCGATCAGCAAACCGAGAAAATGAAATGGAACATAAACGAGGCCATCAAGATTATTTCTGCCCGTCAATTGGGTGATGGAGGTATTGCTTACTGGCCGGGAAACCGTTATCCGACCGAATGGGTAACGACCTATGCAGGACATTTCCTTCTCGAAGCCCAAAAACACGGATACAAGGTTCCCGAACCGGTGATTTCCAAATGGAAGAAATTCCAGAAGAAAACGGCGCAAAGCTGGAACAAAGGCGATATATACAATTCGTATTACAGCTACTCGATGAGCGATTTGCAACAGGCTTACCGGTTATATACGCTGGCGCTGGCCGGAGATGCGGAACTGGGAGCCATGAACCGGTTGAAAGAAATGAGAGATATTTCGGTTCAGGCGCGGTGGCGACTTGCTGCGGCTTATGCGGTGGCCGGTAAAAAAGACGCGGCCAGCCAGCTCATATCCGGCGCCAGCGATAATGTTGACACGTATGCCGTTAGCAATAATACCTACGGTGATTCCGACCGCGACCTGGCCATGATAATGGAAACATACCTGCTGCTTGGAAAAACGGATAAGGCATTGCAGTTGGCGCGAAAAGTATCGAAGGCGCTGAATTCCGATTATATTTCAACGCAATCGGCTTCGTTCGGACTGATTGCCATGTCGAAACTGGCCGACAAAATAGGCTCGGGCGTGGTGGCATACGAATGGGAACTGAACGGGGTGAAACAGGCGAATGGAAACTCGGGAAAAGCGCTGGAGGAAATAGCCATCAAACCGCAGGAAAACATTCGGATAAACTTCACCAATAACGGACAGGGCGAACTGTACGTCCGGTTGGTGGGACGCAGCAAACCATTGGTGGATACAACGCCTGAGGTCAACAACGGGCTGAATCTTTTCGTCAAATATACCGACCCCGATGACAAAGAGATTGATGTAACATCGCTTCGTCAGGGGACAGAATTTTATGCCAGCGTAATCGTTCAGAATATTTCGGGCGAATACCTCACCGATGTGGCGCTGAGCCAGCTATTTGCATCGGGATGGGAGATATTCAACAACCGCCTGTTCGGTAACGAAAGCGCCACGTTGCCTTACACCTATCAGGACATCCGAGACGACCGGGTTCTTAGCTACTTTAATTTGCAGAATGGTTATTCCACCGCATTTAAAGTGAGGTTGCAGGCAGCCTATTGCGGACGGTTCTATCTGCCTGCCGTTGTATGCGAAACAATGTACCGGCCCGAAGAACAATCGAAAACCAAAGGCCAATGGGTGGAGGTGATTCAATAAACAAAGCCCCTCCAACCTCCCCGTAGGGGAGGCTTTTGAAATCCCCCCTACGGGGGGTGGGGGGACTATTAACTAATAAATATCATGAGAAAATTTCAATTATTACTGCTTTCTACCTTTCTTTGCCTGAATGCATGGGCACAGACAACGGAGTATCAAACGCTTACAAACGTGCCCTATTATGCCGAAGATGTTCGTAGTCAGGATACCTATCTGGCCGAGAGATGTGTTCTGGACATCTATTATCCCAAAGACACCAAAGGCTTTGCTACGGTGATCTGGTTTCATGGCGGAGGATTGACCGGTGGAGAAAAATCCATCCCCGGCGAACTCCGAAACAAAGGATTTTGTGTGGTTGCCGTCAATTACCGCCTGCATCCCAAGGTTACCTGTCCCAAATATTTTGAGGATGCCGCCGCTTCGGTTGCCTGGGTATTCAAACACATTGAAGAATATGGCGGAAACCCCGACCAGATTATTGTATCGGGACATTCGGCAGGCGCCTACCTCACGGGGCTTATCGGATTGGATAAGCATTGGCTGAAAGCATACGATATTGACGCCAACCGCATAGCCGGATTGTTTATGCTCAGTTCGCCCTCCATCACCCACATGACTCCCCGCAAAGAAAGAGGAATACCCGACACCCAACCCATTATTGACGAATATGCGCCGGTATATCATGTGCGCCCCGATACCCCACCCTTGTTCCTGATGACGGGCGACCGGGAACTGGAACTGCTGGGCAGGTACGAAGAAAACGCCTATCTGTGGCGGATGATGAAACTGGTGGGCAATAAAAAAACCACCTTATACGAATTTGATGGTTATGGGCACGGTATGACAGCTCCGGCTTTTCCGTTAATGCTCAAGCATATAGAGGAGATAATTAAAGCGGCTAAGTAAAATAGTGTTTGTCATTGCGGGCAAACACATGAAAAAATTTAGTACTACTGTTACGGATAAGATTCCTCCCTTTGGTCGGAATGACTCGGAAGCATACCGGAAAAGTGAGGGTAAATAGCCCGAACACCGGAAGAATGCAAAATCATGTGTTTAGTCCCGCACGGGACGACACTTGGACACGTTATCAAGTGTCGCCCCATGCGGGGCTTAGGCTACTGTATTGTCTGTCAATCCGTAAGCTGAAGCATACGATTAATAAAGTGTCGTCCTCTGCAGGACTAAACACAGCGTATAATTCGCGTAATCTGCGTAATTAGCGTTCCTATATCCTTCTATTATCGAACACGTTCTTCACATCTTCTTTGTCTTTTGCAATCTGGTATTTCAGGGCATCAATGTCGGGAAATTTTTTGTCGGCGCGGACAAATCCTATAAATTCTACCGTCAGGTATTTATTGTAGAGGTCATCGTCAAAATCAAAGATGTTGACTTCGAGGCTTATGTCTTCGCTGTTTTGGATGGTTGGCCGTTTGCCTATGTACAGCATCCCCTGGTATTTTTTGTTCTCGATATGCACATATACGGCATAGACCCCGAAAGCGGGAATAGCTTTAAAATCTTCCCACACTTTTATGTTGGCAGTAGGGAAACCGATGGTGCGCCCTACTTTAAATCCTTCGACAATTTGCCCCGAGATGGTGTAGTTGTAACCCAAAAGCTTTGCCGCCCTGTCAATATGCCCGCTCCCCAAAATCCGGCGGATACGCGATGAGCTGACATGCTCGTTCTGGCTCATTTCGGAGGCTTGCAACACCTGCATACCCATCTCTTTGCCATATTCAACATAGTCGGAGAATCCTTCGGCGCGGTTGTATCCAAAACGGTGATCGTAGCCAATCAGCAGGGTATCGACTCCTAATTGCTTTTTCAGCATATCATGCATAAAATCCTTCGCTGCCAACTGTGATATTTCGATGGAAAAATCTAAAACAATGCAATAATCGACTCCTGTGTCGGCGAGCCTTTTCAGTTTTTCCTCGTAGCCGCACAACAACGCCGGTTGATAGGCCTTGTTCAGTACCTTGCGCGGATGTATGGGAAAGGTAATGACCGCTGAGGGCAAAGACCGCCTCAGCGCCTCCGCTTTGACTTGTTCAATCAAATAACGATGCCCCGTATGAACGCCATCGAAAAAGCCGATGGTTGCCACCAAGGCTTTGTGTTCATCCCTATGATTTGAGTCTAAAATTATCATTTACAAATTAAATATTTTTCTCAGGTCTTCGTCCTGGTTTGCCAGGTAGGTTTTAAAGCCCAATGCGCCGGCAGCATCCAGATTTGCCTGACCATCGTCAAGGAACAATGTTTCTTCGGGTTTAATTCCCGAATCTTTTATAACAGCTTCAAAAGCCTCCTTATCGGGTTTGGCCGCTTTTATCTTGAATGAATAATAGCATTTGTCGAAAAATGCGGTGATCGGTTCTTTGGTCGGAGAAAAGGCTTCCGATTCGGCCCATTCCATGATGGCCGGATTGGTGTTGCTCAGCAAATAAACCTTGTATTTTTTTCGCAATTCCTTCAGCATCGCGAATTTATATTCGGGAATGAATGTCAGAAATGCCAACCAGCCCGAATCAATGTCCTTGTGCGAAACTTCTTTTCCTGCCAGTTTTTGGAACTCGACATAAAATTCTTCTTTCGTCAGCGTCCCTTCCTCAAGGCCGAGAAATATCCCGCTTTGACGAAACTCGTTCAAATAATTTTCTATATCCGCCAATCCTATTTCCTTAAAGCGATTAAGGGCGTTCTGTTTATCCAGTCCGACAATAACTCCTCCAAAATCGAAAAGGATATTCTTAATATTTTCCATTTAAAACTTGCCTTATCATTGATAATATCTGGCGAAGTTAAGTATTTATTTTTATTATTTGTGCGAAATGAAGAAAAGCCCCTCCAACCTCCCCGTAGGGGAGGCTCAAAAGGCCCCCTACGGGGGATAAGGGGACTTACATTTGCGAATTTTCAAATTTGCCAATCAATATTTAATATTAATTAAACATTCTCAGGCGCAACGTATCGTGTAAAGATGCGTCTTAGGTATAAAGACAAAATTATAAAGTGAAAAACTTTAGTATAAAAATAGCATTATTGACGCTGATTTCTTTCGGACTTTTGAGTTCGTGTAGCGATGACGAAAGTTATTCGTTGGGCAACCAATGGGAATCGCTGGCTACGGTGCATCCGATTGACGGCCACGCCTACTATTTGACGCTTGACGATGGAACAAAATTGGGCGTAGCCGCAGCCGCCGTAAATTACACGCCAAGAGAAAACCAGCGGGTTTATGTCAACTATACGCTTCTATCCGATGCAACTGATAGTTACGACCATTACATAAAGGTGAATGGAATAAGCGAAATATTGACCAAAGGGGTGATTAATCTGACAACCGTAAATCAGGATTCGATAGGCAACGACCCGATAAAAATACATAGCTTGTGGATTGGGGACGATTACCTGAACATCTATTTCGAGTACAATAGCGGAGACCAAAAGGTACATTATGTCAATCTGGTTAACAATACAATTCCCGATCCCATCTATGACGGCAAAATCCGTCTTGAGTTCCGCCACAATGCCAACGAGGATCCGGCATGGTTTGCCAGAGATGGATTTGTAGCTTTCGATTTAAGACCATACAGATACATGAATGAGCCTGCTATGGGGAAGCCACGGGATTCTGTTGATTTTATCATTGGAGTACAGGACTTTAAGGATGAATATAAATATTACGGGATAACATACAAGTTTAATAATAATACACCCGATATTCGCACATCATTGACCTATGATTCGAATAACGATGCTACTCTATTTAGATAATATTTGATTATTACTTTTTGATTTTCTGAGAGAGGGAAGCTACTGTGAAGTATTTTCCCTCTTGTGTTTTGAGAATCGAAAATCATCGGATTTTAATGGGCTATTTTACTTATAACAAAATATAAAAATCCACTACTAATTCGCATTAGTTACAATTATAGCTAAAAACGTTGTACTTTTGCAGTTGATTGAATTTACATAAACATGATAAGCTGGTTGATACCTTACATAAAGAGATTCAGAATACTAATTTATTTAGCTTTTATTTCCGGTTTTGTGCTGTCGTGCGCAAATATGGCGTCGCCTTCGGGTGGCGATTACGATTTTGATCCGCCTGTGGTAGTAAGAAGCACGCCGGCGTTTAATGCGACAAACGTAAAAACCGACAAAATACAGATTGTATTCGACGAACTTGTCCAGATTGAAAATCCCAACGAAAAGGTAATCGTAACTCCGCCCCAAACAAGGATACCCAAGATACAGGCCATCAGCAATAGAGTGATAGTAGAACTGAAAGACACCTTGTTGCCCCATACTACCTACACCATTGATTTTACCGACGCCATAGCCGATAACAATGAGAAAAATCCGCTGAACAATTTTTCCATGTCTTTTTCCACCGGAGATGTAGTTGACTCGCTGTCGATTTCGGGGAAAGTATTGACGGCCAATAACCTGGAACCCGTTAAAGGAATTTATGTAGGGCTGCATTCCGATTTGAGCGATAGCGCCTTTATAAAAAAAATCTTCGACAGAATATCCCGGACGAATGACAGAGGGGAATTTACCATCAAAGGGGTTGCAGAAGGAAAGTACCGGTTGTATGCCTTGAATGACCCCAACAGGAACTTCAAGTACGAGAATCCGGCCAACGAGATTGCTTTTCTCGATTCGCTTATTGTACCCAGCCATACAAGGGCCTTTCGCTCCGATACGCTATTCAGGCCGGATATGAGCATTGATACCATCAAGACGGTTGCTTATACCCGCTTCTTGCCCGACAACATTCTGCTGAGGTCGTTTGTTTCCGATTTTCAAAGGCAGTTTTTGCAGAAACACGAACGCTCGCAGGAGAACGAACTGCGGATTTATTTTGGAGGAGTTACCCCTTTGGCCGATATAAAACCGCTTAATTTTGACGGAGATAAGCCATGGAACCTGTTGGAGCACACGCTGAGAAACGATACGCTGAAATACTGGATTACCGATTCGGTGGTTATGAAGATGGACACCATTGTGTTGCAGGTTTCTTACCAGATAACCGACTCGCTGAACAATTTGCAGCCGAAAACCGACACGCTTAGCTTTATCAACCGGAAGATAAGACCGCAACCCAAAGCGGCAAGAAAGAAAGACGAGAAAGAACCGGTGATTTTTTTAGAGTTAAGAAACAACTTGAGACCGGTGATAAACGTCTATGATGATATTCTTATCAAATTCGGGCAGCCGGTGCGTGATTTTGATGAATCGAAGTTCGTTTTGCAACACTTGGTTGATACTCTATACGTTGACGAAAAAATAAACCTTATTAAAGATTCGCTCAATCCGACACAATACACGATAAAGTACAAATGGAAGCCGGGTGATTCTTACCGCTTCGCAATAGATTCGGCAGCTTTTCGCAGCTATACCGGTTTAGAAAACGACAAGCTGAACACTTCTTTTAAGGTGAAGAGCCTTGAAGAATATGGGAAATTGTACATTAATATAGATGGGCTATATCCCGATGAACAAGCCTTTGTAGAATTGCTGGGCACATCGGATTTTCCTGTCCGCAGGGCTAATGTTAAAAATGGCGGAGTGTTGTTCCTGAATCTTGACCCAAGCAAGTATTTTGCACGTATTGTAATCGACGCCAATAATAACGGCAAGTGGGATACCGGAGATTATTATAAAAAACTTCAACCCGAGGAAGTCTATTATTACAACAGCTCGTGGGAAGTGAAAGCATTTTGGGAGGTGGAAGAAAGCTGGAATATCCGGTCGATAGAACCCGATAAGCAAAAGCCTTTGGAGATAACCCGAAACAAACCTCAGGAAAAAGAGTCGAAAAGAAAACAGCTGGAGCAAAACGAAGCAAAGAGCAGGCAGCAAAAGCAAAATACCAATCCGAACGGGATGACATCTCCCGCAAATATGCCGAGGAGATAATAACCGACTCATTAATAAGCTCATAAATATAGATATTATGAATTTGAATTGTATAAAATTTTTGTCTCTGTGCTGTTTTATTTTCGGAACAGCCTGGCAAGTATATGCTCAGTGTGAAATAGAAAATGAGTATTTTCAGTCGGGAGAAGTAACCGAATATGACTTGTACATGAAGTTGGGAGTTTTATCCACCAAAGGCGGTTATGCCACCATGAGAACCAAAACCGTTACTTACGACGGGAAAGAAGCATACAAAATGTCCCTGACCTCCAGTTCGCAAGGGATGGCCCGGAAAATATTCAAACTGGACGATACCTTGTCGTGCTACATGAGCAAAGAGCTGGTTCCTCTGGCCTATACAAAAGACGCCCACGAAGGCGGAGACTACACACGGGAACGGTTGACCTACTCCTATCCGGGAGGCGGCGCCGTGAATGTAAAGGCTATCCGTCATAAAAACGGCACGTTCAAATTCAACGAATCCCTGGATTTCAAAGGCTGTACCTACGATTTAATGAGCATCGTGTTTTATGCCCGTACGCTCGATTATGCCAAAATGAAAAACGGTATGAAGGTAACATTGGATTTTGTTTCGGGCAAGAAAAAATTGAATATGCAAGTGCTGTATGGCGGCGCCGAAAAAATAAAAGCCAACAACAATGTAAAATACAATTGCATCAGGTTAGCATTAAAAATTGCCGATGATGCATTCGAGGACGAGAAGGATGCCATGACGGTTTATATAACCGACGATGCCAACCGGATGATCGTCCGAATGGATTCAAAACTTAATTTCGGGTCAACGAAAGCCATATTAAAGAGTTACAAAGGGAACCGGTATCCTGTTGGCACAAAAAAATAATTCGCTACCTTTGCCCGCTGAATTTTTTACGAATAGATAATTATATACATTAAAATACTTAATCAAGTTTATGTCAAAAGAATTATTACCGAATCTTCCGTATTTAGTGGCCGATATTAATCTGGCCGGTTTTGGAAGAAAAGAAATTGAAATTGCGGAGCATGAGATGCCCGGATTGATGGCTCTCAGAACAAAATATGGCGCGTCTAAACCCTTGAAGGGCGCACGCATTATGGGCTCGCTCCACATGACTGTGCAAACAGCCGTCCTGATAGAAACATTGGCCGAGCTGGGAGCCGATATTCGCTGGGTGAGCTGCAATATTTTTTCTACACAGGATCATGCGGCGGCAGCAATTGCAGCAGCAGGCATCCCTGTGTTTGCCTGGAAAGGCGAAAGCCTCGAAGAATATTGGTGGTGTACCGAGCAAGCCTTACGTTTCCCCGGCGGAAAAGGACCCAACCTGATTGTTGACGATGGCGGAGATGCCACATTGCTGATACATTGGGGATATAAAGCCGAAAAGGACGCTGGATTTATCAACCGGAAAGGTTCCAGCCACGAAGAGCAGGTCATCCTCGACACCTTGTCGCGCATCCTTAAAGAAGATAATCAACGCTGGCATCGCACGGTTGCCGAATGGAAAGGCGTTTCGGAAGAAACAACCACAGGCGTGCACCGGCTTTATCAGATGATGGAACGCGGCGAATTATTGATTCCGGCTATCAATGTCAACGATTCGGTAACGAAATCGAAATTTGATAACCTGTACGGCTGCCGCGAGTCGTTGGCAGACGGTATTAAGCGCGCCACCGATGTGATGATTGCCGGAAAGGTTGTGGTAGTTGCCGGATACGGAGATGTAGGAAAAGGCTGCGCCAAGTCGATGCGCTCGTACGGCGCCCGGGTTATTGTTACCGAAATAGACCCGATATGCGCTTTGCAGGCGGCAATGGAAGGCTTTGAAGTTACAACAATGGAAGAAGCCGTGAAAGAAGGCAATATTTTTGTAACAACCACCGGAAACAGGGATATTATTACAATTGACCACTTGGCGGCCATGAACGATCAGGCAATAGTGTGCAACATTGGCCATTTCGATAACGAGATACAGGTGGATAATCTGGTGAATTATAAAGAAATAAAGCATGTGAACATCAAGCCGCAGGTCGATAAATATACTTTCCCTACGGGCAATTCTATATTTTTGCTGGCCGAAGGGCGTTTGGTGAATCTGGGTTGTGCAACAGGCCACCCCTCGTTTGTGATGAGCAATTCGTTTACCAACCAAACCCTGGCGCAATTAGACCTCTGGCAGAACGATTATGCGGTAGATGTATATCGTTTACCCAAATACCTGGACGAGGAAGTTGCCCGCTTACACCTCGAAAGAATCGGCGTGAAACTGACCACATTGACAAAAGACCAGGCCGACTACATCGGAGTGGCTGTCGATGGCCCGTATAAGCCCGAGCATTACAGGTATTGATAATCAGACAGGGCTGTGTTGAACCTGCTAATTCCCTGTATTTGTCAGGAGATTGCGGGTCGGATCCCGCAATGACAATCCTTGTTCGACACAGCCCCATTCTTTTGCCGTAGCGGAATATTAGCGATTATCAGCAGTCGTTTGTGGATATTTTTATATTTTTAGTGTTCCGTTTTTTATTTAATGATTAGATTTGCAACCTGAAACCAAGACTGAACTTCATTAATGAAAAAGTTCCGTTTGTTTATATACATCATATTAATTGTTACATTTTCATCACCTCTTATTGGGTCGCAGTTATCCACCAGGGTTGAGGAGAATGTTTCGGTTTTGCAAAACGATACGGCAATTATAAATAAGGATATTCTTGGTATGCCCCTACCGGAGGCTGTGCTCCTGCCCGATACAACCCTGATTCCCGATTCTATTCTGCCGCCCCAAGATACCATTACGGCCAAGACCGATACCGTGGCCAAAAAAGCGGGGCTGGATGCCGAAGTGGATTATACGGCTACCGACTCTATTGTATTTACAACAGGCAACTGGGGATACCTCTACGGGCAAGCCGAGGTCTATTACAAGGATATTACCCTGAAATCGGAAAATATTTCGATGAACATGGACAGCAGCATCGTTCATGCTACATACGGTTTGGATTCGATAGGCGCTGAATTTGGCTATCCTGTATTCAGTGATGGTGGAGACGAGTACGAAGCCAAGTCGATAAGTTACAATTTCAAGACAAAAAAAGGCTATGTTTCGCATGTAATCACCGAACAGGGAGAGGGTTACGTGGTAGGAGATATTGCCAAGAAGAATGAAGACGGCTCGTTTTTTATGAGCGGTGGTAAATATACTACTTGCGAAGACCACGAACATCCGCACTTCTTTTTATACCTGACAAAGGCGAAGGTTCGCCCCAAGAAAAATATTGTGGTTGGCCCTGCCTATCTGGTCATCGAGGACTTTCCTCTGTACCCGATTGGGCTGCCTTTCGGGTTTTTCCCGTTTTCCGACAAATATTCGTCCGGCGTTATTATGCCAACCTATGCCGACGAACTTGACCGCGGATTTGGGATTCGTGATGGAGGATACTATTTTGCCTTTAACGATTATGTTGACTTAGCCCTTAGGGGCGAAATCTATACAAAAGGCTCCTGGGGCTTATCCGGTCAATCGACCTACCGGAAACGCTACCGTTATAGCGGGAACTTCAACGTGAGCTATTTATATACCAAAATGGGCGACAAAGAAGACCCCGACTACAGTGTGGCAAAAGACCTCCAGTTAACTTGGTCGCATTCGCAGGATAGCAAAGCCGATATGTACCGCACCTTGTCGGCCAACGTAAACTTTTCGACCACCTCCTACAACCGCAACCAGCTGAACGAGATATATAATGGCGATTACACCAACAACACGAAGAGTTCGACTGTTACAATGACCCAGCGGTTTCCTAATTCGCCCTTCACGCTGTCGGCCAACATGAGTGCATCGCAAATTTCGCGCGATACTACCGTTGCCCTGACCCTTCCGAATCTGACCGTATCCATGAGCCGCATATATCCGTTCAAAAGAAAGGAAATGGTGGGCGCCGAGCGTTGGTACGAAAAAATACAGATGAGCTATTCGGGCGATTTCAGAAACAGCATAACCACCAAGGAAGACAAATTATTGAAGTCGAACCTGGTCAAGGACTGGAAAAATGCGATGAAGCACAGCATCCCCGTCAGCGCAACGTTCAGTGTATTTAATTACTTGAACATCACCCCCAACTTCAGTTATACCGAACGCTGGTACACGCAAAAAATACATAGAGGCTGGGATGCCGAACGCCGGCAGCATGTCAACACCGACACCACCTATTCGTTCAACCGTGTAGCCGATTTCAACTACTCGCTCAGTTTTCAGACCAAACTGTACGGTTTTTACGAACCGCTGTTTAAAATTGGGAAGTTTCAAAAAATCAGGCATGTTTTCACACCCTCGATAAGTTATAGCGGAAGGCCCGATTTCAGCGAGCCTTTCTGGGACTACTACGAAAAGTACTCCTACCTCGATGCCAACGGGAATAAGCAAACAACCATCTATTCGCCCTATTCGCAGGGTATTTTTGGCGTGCCCGGAGCAGGAAAACAGGGAAACATCAATTTCGGTTTTGAGAACAATGTGGAAATGAAAGTAGGCGCCGAAAACGACTCGACAAAGATAATCAGCCTCATCGACAACCTGGGAGTGAGGGTTAGCTACAACATGATGGCCGATTCGCTCAAATGGAGCGACATAAGCGCCAGCCTCCGGTTGAAGCTGAGCAAGAACCTGATGATTAACCTGAATGGGACATTCGACCCCTACCTGTACGACCCGGTGTATTCTACCAACCCCAACACGGGCGAAAGAACCATTACCCGGCTGAACAGAGTTGACCGCCTGCGCATAGACAACGGCAAAGGACTGGGACGCTTGCGGAGTATCGGTTATTCGTTCAGCCCGTCCATCAATCAGGAGACGGTGAAAAAGTGGTTCGGAAAAAGCGGTAAGACCGAAATGAGCGACGAAGAGCTGGAAAAAGCCAACGAATTGGCAGAAAACGAAGCCAGCGGCGATGAAAGAAAAAGCAGGCTGTCGAAACAAAAAGAAACAGGCGAATACGATGAAGACGGCTACCTGAAAAACGAAGTAAAATGGAATATTTCGGCCAGCTATTCGTTCAACTATGCCTATTCCAGCGACATCGACATTAAAAATATGGAGTACAAACGGCGGTTGACACACAACCTCGGATTCAGCGGCTCGATACAGCCGACCAAAAACTGGAGCTTCAATTTCACCTCAAGCTACGATTTCGACAACAAAAAATTTGCTTACCTGAATTGTTCGCTAAGCCGCAATCTTCACTGCTTTAGCCTTACGGCCAGCTTTATACCGGTAGGGCCTTATCAATCGTACTTCGTGTCGTTAAGCGCCAACTCCTCCATGCTCCACGATTTGAAATACGACCAACGCGGACGAACTTCCAGCTTTGACCCTGAGTGGTATTAAAAAAGGGGGGAATCTCATCCGTAACAGTACTTCTAAAATTTTTCATGCGTTTACCCTGTGGCATATTGACACATTAGCCATATTGGCATATTTTTTGCTGCTGCTATTGCTGATAAAATATATATAACAAATCTAAAATATACGATACAGCTATGCAACAAAAAGGTCAGATTGGCGTAACTACGGACAACATTTTTCCGATTATCAAAAAATTCTTGTACAGCGACCATGAGATTTTTCTTCGCGAAATAGTCTCTAATGCCGTTGATGCAACACAAAAAATAAAAACGCTTGCTTCCTTGGGCGAGTTTAAAGGCGAACTGGGTGCGCTGAACGTAAAGGTGAGCGTTGACAAGGACAAAGGAACGGTTACTGTTTCGGACAAGGGAATAGGGATGACCGGCGAGGAAATCGAAAAGTACATCAATCAGATTGCGCTTTCTTCGGCAAACGAATTTCTTGATAAGTACAAAAACGATGCAAATGCCATCATCGGCCATTTCGGACTGGGATTCTACTCGTCGTTCATGGTCTCGAAACGGGTGGAGATTGTAACAAAATCATACAAAGATGGCGCCGAAGCCGTGAAGTGGAGCTGTGATGGCTCGCCGGAATACACCCTCGAACCGGTGGAAAAGGAAGACCGCGGAACCGACATTATCCTCTACATAGACGCCGAAAACCAAAACTTCCTCGAAAAAGCCGAACTGGAAAAACTGTTGAAGAAATATTGCCGTTTCCTGCCCGTTCCCATCGTTTCGGGGAAAAAGACCGAGTGGAAAGACGGCAAATCGGAAGAAACGGACGAGGACAACGTGATTAACGAAACCAATCCGGCCTGGACGCGTAAACCATCGGAACTGACGGACGAGGATTATAAGAAATTCTATCAGGACTTGTATCCCTTTACCGACGAACCGATGTTCTGGATTCACCTCAATGTCGATTATCCCTTCAAGTTGACAGGTATTTTGTACTTCCCGAAGATAAAGAGCAATGTTGATTTGCATAAAAACAAAATACAACTCTATAGCAATCAGGTATATGTAACCGATTCGGTTGAAGGCATCGTGCCCGAATTCCTGACGCTGATGCATGGTGTGATTGACTCGCCGGATATTCCGCTGAATGTTTCGAGGTCGTACCTGCAAAGCGATCAGAATGTGAAGAAAATATCGAATCATATCACAAAAAAGGTTTCGGACAGGCTCGAGGAAATATTCAGAAACGACCGTCCGCAATTTGAAGAAAAGTGGGACAGCCTGAAACTGTTTATCGAATACGGCATGTTGTCCGATGACAAATTCTACGACAAGGCGCAGAAATTCTGCCTGTTGAAGAATGTGGACGATAAATATTTCACCTTTGAGGAATACAAAAGCCTGATTTCGTCCAATCAGACCGACAAAGACGATACCCTGGTTTACCTCTACGCCAGCAGCAAAGAAGAACAGTACAGCTACATAAACGCGGCGAAAGAAAAAGGGTACGACGTCATTCTGTTCGATGGACAATTGGATGTACACATGGCCGGTTTGTTGGAACAAAAATTCGAGAAAAGCCATTTTGTCCGTGTCGATAGCGACATAGTGAATAACCTGATTAAAAAAGACGACGACACCGAAGTAAAACTCAGCGACAAACAAAAAGAAGATCTGAACGAAGCCTTCAAATCGCAGTTGCCCAAAATAGAGAAAATTGAGTTCACAATTGATTACAAGGCGCTTGGCGAACAAGTGAAACCCATACAAATAACGCAGAACGAGTTTATGCGCCGGATGAAAGAAATGTCGGCCATGCAAACCGGCTTCGCATTCTACGGCGAAATGCCCGACAACTACAACCTCGTGCTCAACGTAGAACATCCGCTGGTGAAACAAGTACTGACAGACGTAGAAGGCAAAAGCGCCGAAGAAATAGACAGCTACGCCGCTCAAAACCCGGTAGTACGCCAACTGATAGACCTGGCCCTGCTCTCGAACGGAATGCTAAAAGGAGAAGCGTTGAATAATTTTATCAACAGGAGCATTGGGTTGATTTGATGATTTATCGTAGGGGCGAATCATTTTTCGCCCGCTGCCGCGAATGGGTTTCGTAGGGGCGTACCATTTTCAAAAATGCCCATTCGCGGCACTACAGCTATTTCGCCCCTACGATAATACGGATGCGAAATAATTTACTATCTTTGGGATATTATCAGAAAGGACAATGAGAAAATTAACCAAAGGCATATATACCGGAATAGGGCTGTTTATTGTGATTCTTACAATAGTATGGCTCGCCATTCCAAGTCCCGAAAGTTTCCGGTGCGAGCGGTTCCCCATCCTTATTGCCCATGGCGGAGGCGGTATAAACGGCCAAATACGCTCAAACTCCAGGGAAGCAGTAGAGCTGTCGGTAAAAAACGGTTATTGTTTTATCGAATTGGATATGCAGATTACCAAAGACGGGCACATTGCCGCCGTGCATTTTTGGAGCGACCTTTATGAGCAAACCGGCCTCGAAGGCGACACCATCCCTTTGTCGTCCGCCGACTTTAAATTACGAAAAATACAGGGTTATCAGCATACGCTTCTTGGCAATGACATCAAGGAGCTTTTCCCCGATACTGTCCGCTATCTGGTTACGGACAAAATAAAGGACTATGACTTAATCATCAAAGAAATTGAAGTGGATAAAAATAAGCTGCTGGTAGAAGTATTTTCGTACCCGCAGTATCTCGACGCTTTGCAAAAGGGCATAAAATACCCGATGCTAAACACCATAAATTTCCAAAAATTGAGAAAATATTCGCCCTTACTTATAGCGAAGAAAATCAAGATGATAACTGTCCCTGTTGAGATGATAAGCTCGTGCGAAAAAGAACTCAGATTTTTACACAAATACGGAGTAACCATATTCGCTTATACATCAAACGATAAGGATTTCATTCTGAAGCACGGCGGAAAAACAGTTTCGGGTTTTTATACCGATTATGTAAAAATATCCGATTTGTAAAGGGTGTAATCAATTAAACATATCATCAATACCCACAGGCTGGTTATCTATTACATCGTCCAGCATTTCGCTCTTGGCACAGGGATTGGGGTTGCCTTTCACTTTCTCGAATTGGGTTTCGGGGCTATAGCCAAGTTTCGGGTTGGCATACACCTTTTGCATGAACAAGCCGAATATGGGTAATGCCTCAGCGGCTCCTTGTCCCTCGGCTGTGCGGTCGAAGTGGATCGAACGGTCTTCGCCCCCCACCCAGCAACCGGCGACCAGTTCGGGTGTAAAGCCCATAAACCAGCCATCGGAGTTGTTTTGCGTTGTTCCGGTTTTTCCGCCCATCGGCCCTTTTATCGCAAATTTATAGCGGATGCGGCTACCGGTTCCTCCGTCTATCACCGAGCGAAGCATGTCCAGCATCTTGACCGATGTGTTTTCGTCGAAAACTTCTTTCATCTGTGGGGTAAATGTTGCCAGAATATTGCCCGACAAATCTTCGATGCGGGTTACATAAATAGGCGTGCTTCGTATTCCCTTGTTGACAAAAGCGGTGTAAGCCCCGGCCATTTCGGCTATTGATATGTCGCAAGTTCCCAAGGCCATGGATACAACGGGGTCGATATGTCCGGTGATTCCGAAAGAATGTAACATCCGCACAAAGTTGTAAGGCGTGGTTGTTTTCATCAGGTAGGCCGTTACCCAGTTGTCGGAGTTCTGCAATCCCCATTTGATGGAAACCATCTCGCCCACTCTTTTTGAATTGGCATTTCTGGGTATCCATTCTTTGCCTGTTTCGGTCATCAGCACTTGTTGTTCGTGCAACATTTCGTCGCAAGGCGTCATACCGTCCTGCATGGCCAAGGTATAGAGGAATGGTTTTATGGTTGAGCCGATTTGCCTGCGCCCCACGTTCACCATATCGTACTGAAAGAACTTGTAATTTATTCCGCCCACGTAGGCTTTTACCTGTCCGCTGGGGCTCATCGCCGCAAATCCCGAACGCAGAAAACCTTTGTGGTAGCGGATAGAATCCCAAGGGGTCATGGTGGTATCAATCTCTCCTTTCCACGAAAATACTTTCATTTCGGCAGGAGTTTTGAATATCTTGTAAATCTCATTATCGCTAAGCCCTTCTTTTTTAAGCGCATGATAGCGGTCGGTTATTTTCATCGCCTTGTAGATGAGCGAATCGGCTTTATTAGCGACAGAGGACGAAAAAGGAGCATACGACCGGCCTTTCTTTTCTTTCTCGAAAAGTGGTTGCAGCGCCCCTCCGATGTGTTCTTCTACGGCTTCCTCGGCATATTGTTGCATACGCGAGTCGATGGTGGCGTAAATTTTCAGGCCATCGGTGTATAAATCGTAATTGCTGCCATCTGCCTTGGTGTTTTTGTGGCACCAACCATAAAGCGGATTGGTTTCCCACTGTATCGAATCGCTTTTATATTGTTCGGTTTGCCAGGATGCATACTTCGAGCGAGTAGGCTTTCGGGCTGTCATAGTCATCCTCAGGTATTCCCTGAAGTAAGGCGCCAAGCCATCTTTGTGATCCACTCTTTTGTAGTCCAGAACCAAAGGAAGCTGGCAGAGCGAATCAAATTCGGCTTTGTCTATTACATCGGCCTTCAGCATCTGTTCCAGCACCACGTTCCGCCGTCCTCTTGTGGCATCCAACCTTTTCAGCGGATTGTACAGCGAAGAATTTTTACACATTCCGATGAGTGTTGCCGCTTCTTCTATTTTCAGGTCTTTGGGCGATTTATTGAAATAAACCCGCGATGCCGTGTTGATACCAACGGCATTGTTTAAGAAATCGTACTTGTTGAGGTAGAGGTTGATGATGTCTTCCTTGGTATAATAGCGTTCCAGCTGAACGGCAATAACCCATTCGACAGGCTTTTGAAGGGCACGTTCCCAAATGTCGCCGGCCAGCTTGTCGTACTTACTGGTATAAAGCAATTTGGCCAACTGTTGCGAAATAGTACTCCCCCCACCGGCATTTTTTTGTTGCAGAATTACGCGTTTTACAGCAGAGCGGGTAAGCGCATAGGCATCAATACCCGAATGCGAATGAAAGCGGGCATCTTCGGTTGCAATCAAAGCCTGAATGAGGTATGGCGACAGGTTATCGTAATTGGAGTAAATCCGGTTTTCCTTCTGAAGCGAATAAGTTCCCAGCAATTCGTTATCGGAGCTGTAAACCTGAGAAGCATACTTGTCAATCGGGTTTTCCAAATCTTCGATAGGCGGCATATAACCGATTGCGCCGTATGCAATGAGAGCAAATACAAGCGCAAAAGCGATAATACCCGTAAGGAACACGCTCCAAATGATTTTGACCATTTTTTTATTGAATGTAGTTTTTGGCTCTTTCTTCTTCATCATTGTGTTATACTTCTCAATATTTCCACAAAAATAATAAATTATTTGTTGACTTCTAATATATTGACCGGCAAGAGTTATTTTATGCGTGGAATTATTTTTTATTTTTTTTGGCGTGGGAGGAATTTGAATTTTCAATTGACGGCATTTACAGTAAAGTAATGTCCTCAAAAGATATTCAGGATTGACATCGAAGTCGGCTTCAAGGTAGGGGTACATGCCGGCCAGTTCGTTCAACTGATTGCCAATAAGCTGGGAAAAGACGGATTAGTTGATTTGACTTCGCGTTATCCATCAATGGAGAAAAAGCGCATGGGAACATCGGACACCGAGATGTACGACCTCAACCCGGCATCTGCTGTTGTCGAAATCGTGCCGATGACGGCTCCGCAATATCCGGATCAGGATTTACAAAAATTATTGGAAATGAAAGAGAAAGAAGCGTCAGCAAGTTAATCCATCCAGCAACTTGACATACAATGCGATGGCTTCGCGTATTTCGGCTCAGCAGCAAATCCCTGTGTTCAGGCATAATCTAAACAGAAAGAATTTTATTCGCCTCCTGCGCTCCGCACAATGACGGAACATCAGAAACATGACTTACGGATTGACAGTCAAATTTCCCTGCCAAGCCCCGCAGCTGGCGATACTTATTTTCACGACAATTGTCCGTAGGGCATTCATCTCAATAGAAAATAGCATCAGAATTTGCCATTTTTCCCGTAGGGGATACACAGATGAACAGGTGAATGTACTACGGACAATTTATGAGGGGGATTTAGCCTGTTTTCTATTGACATGTAAGCCCGATGGGCTATGATTTTGAGGGTTTAAACACAGGGTTTTGCGGTGCAATACTGTCAAATAACTCGGCTGCAAGGATAATAATTTCTTGGGGATTCCATGCGTATTTTTTCCTTTTTTTATCTGCCTCAATTTTGTACAGGGCAAACCATGAAAAAATTTAGTACTACTGTTACGAATGAGATTCCTCCCTTTGGCGCAAGTTTGCAACTTGCGCCTAAAATACAGGCAGTTTTCAACTGCCACGAAGTTACAAACTTCGTAAATTATCGGCACAAGTTGCAAACTTGCGCCAAAGGGGGCCTACCTGACGGCACGCTACGATGGCTGGGTATCGGTTCTCTGCCAACATTATGTTCCTGACGGAACAGGAGAAACATATTTAATTCTCAATTCTCAATTCAAAAACTATTTGCTTGCATTTCTCTTTTTATTCTTCTTTTTTTCGTACTTTTGTACCGCGTACCGTATAGATTACAAAGACATGAACTCAATCAGGAACAGTAAGAAGTATCTCACCGTGATGAAACAGGTACTATTTTTCGCTTTTTTAATGGCGCTGATCTGTGTCAACGAGCTGTCGGCAGCTACTTATTTTACGGTGGTCATCGATCCGGGACACGGCGGGAAAGATGGCGGCGCCGTGAGGGGCGACAGCAAAGAAAAAGAGATTAATCTGGCTGTGGCTCTTAACTTAGGCAAACTGATAGAAGACAACTTTTCGGACGTAAAAGTTGTATATACCCGTAAAACAAATGTTTTTGTCGATTTGTACAGGCGGGCGGAAATAGCCAACAAGGAGAAAGCCAATTTGTTTATATCCATCCACACCAACTCCACAGCAGCCAAAACCACTACTGCCACAGGCGTAGATACCTATATACTGGGGCTCGCCCGAAGCGAAGAGAACAAAGAAGTGCAGCAGCGCGAAAACGCCGTTATCCTGCTCGAAGATAACTATAAACAACGCTATCAGGGCTTCGACCCCAATTCGCCCGAATCGTACATTATCTTCGAGTTTATGACCAACAAATACATGGAACAAAGCCTTGAATTTGCTGCCTCGTTGCAACAGAATTTCAAGTCGGTGTCCAAACGCAGCGACCGTGGCGTGAAGCAGGCGGGATTTTTGGTGTTGCGGGAAACGGCCATGCCAAGCGTATTGATTGAATTGGGCTTCATCAATAATCCGGCCGAAGCAAAATACCTGACATCGGCCATTGGCCAGCGAACATTGGCCAGCGCTATTTTTGCCGGATTTAAAAACTACAAAAAAGAATTTGATAAAAAGCAAGGCTCTAAAAGCATCACATCCGCCGAAGACGAATCCGTTCAAAATCCGGTAGTAGAAACTAAAAAAGATAACGACCGCAAGTATGTAAATAAACCTGCCAAGCCTGTTGTTTCGCAGCCTGTTCAGCCACAGGTAAATGTACCGGATTCTCAGGTTCCGCCGAAACAGACGGCGAGCAATCCTTTGGGTTTTGTATCGAAACCAAAGCACGAGCCGGTGATAGTTTCTCAACCCAAAGCAAACCTTCCTACCGAACAACCGAAGGTGGAACAGCCAACAAAACCGGCGACCGAACCGGCGACTGCAAAACCGGTAACTGAAACATCCAGCGCAAAACCGGCAACAAGCTCCAACGAAACAGAGTATCGTGTGCAAATACTCACCAGCGGCGCCGAAATCAGTGCCGGATCACCAAAACTGAAAGGCCTGTCGCCGGTCGGTTTCTATATTGACAAAGGAACTTATAAATACACTTATGGCTCGACCACCGACTATAACGAAGCCCTCATGTTACAGCGTGAGGCTAGAGCTAAGTTTAGCGACGCCTTTATTGTTGAGTTCAAAAACGGAAAACGCATTAAATAAAGAGAAATGAAGAGAAAAATAGCGAAAGAAGTAAAAATAGGAATATCATTCATTGTTTGTGTATTTATTTTATACTTCGGAATCAGCTTCCTCAAAGGAGTGAACCTGTTTAAACCAACCAACTCTTACTTGGTGGTCTTTGAAGATGTAACCGACCTCACACTGTCGAGCCCTGTTATACTGAACGGCTACAAAGTGGGAACGGTTTACGACATGAATATTGATGAAGCCAATCCTCGCTGGATTCTGACCGTAATTAATCTGGACAGAGGGGTAAGAATACCAAAAGGAAGCCGGTTCGAGATACAAGCATCGGTATTGGGGAGCGCGACGGTTGTAATCAGACCGAATTATGAAACAAGCGAGTTTTATTCTGCGACAGATACCATCAGAGGCAAGCGTCCCCTCGGGATGCTTGAAACAGTATCGAACGACCTTATGCCGCAAATAGCCGTGTTGATTCCACACATCGACTCCATTCTTATCGGCTTGGAAAGAACGGTCAATCATCCGGCCTTAAACCAATCGCTTGATAATATTGGCTCGGCTACCACCGAACTCAAGACCTCCATGAAGCAGTTGAATGCTTTGCTGGCAACGCTCAACCACGATGTGCCGGCCATAACAAAAAACCTAACTGCCATATCCAACGACCTTTCAGCCGTAACATCTCAGGCTAAATCCATAGATTTGGCATCGGCCTACAATTCCCTCGATTCTACTTTAAATAATATTCAGGCGTTGAGCGAAAAAATCAATTCCAAGGATAACTCGATGGGGCTGCTGCTGAACGATACGCAGTTGCACGATAGTTTGACCTCGACTTTGAATAATGCTTCGCTGTTGTTGAAGGACATAAAAGAGAATCCTTCGAGGTATATAAAAATAAAAGTGTTTTAGTTTCCGTTATTTAGATTGATTTTAAATAAAAAAAGTTACTCATTTTTTTTAATTCCGCAATTTTAGCGGTTCTAAGAATAATGGCATTTTATATTCAAGGGGGTAATTGTCGGAGAAATTATTTTATCTATTTGTTTTACAGTTGCTTACGGTGTCGAAAAGTAGGCTGATGATATGTTGTTTCAGGAGCGAGGCTTAATAATTTTGGAATGAATTAGTTATATCATTTTCATAAAATCCAAATTTTAGAGCGTTTTTTTTTAATAAATTAAATTTCGATTTTTGTAAAGGCTAAGAGTTTTAGTAGCTGAAGAAAAGATAATCAATGAAAAGTGATAGCAATACAAATGTCCAGTATTTATGGAATAATTGTTTGAGGGTTATCCGGGATAATGTACCCGAGACAACTTTCGAAACATGGTTTTCGCCTATCGTACCGTTGAGTTATGATGGGAAGGTATTTATGATACAAGTGCCAAGCCAATTTTTCTATGAATATCTTGAAGAAAAATTTATTGATCTTCTCCGCGCTTCCTTGTACAAGGAGGTGGGAAGCGAGACCATTTTGAGCTACCGCATATTGATGGAGAATACCACAAATACTCAGGTAGAGTATAGAGGTGAGGCCAAACCATTGAGCTTTGAAAAGATAACCCCCAAGCAGGCCAATAAAGCGCCCAATCCCTTCCATAAAACGGTGGCGGAAGAATTCGATTCCCAACTGAATTCCAAATACAGGTTCGACAACTTTTTTAAGGGCGAAAGCAATATCGTTGCCCGTACGGCAGGCGAAACCGTAGCCGGTAATCCGGGTAAAACGGCTTTCAACCCCTTGTTTTTACATGGCGGATCGGGTGTAGGTAAAACCCACTTGTGCCATGCGATAGGTACGCGCATCAAAGAATTGTCGCCCGAAACAAGAGTATTGTACGTTTCGGCTCACCTGTTTAAGGTACAATATACCGATGCAACACGTTTCAATACCGTAAACGATTTCATTAATTTCTATCAGGGGATTGACGTGCTTATTATTGACGATGTGCATGAACTGACCGGATTGGAAAAAACCCAGAATACCTTCTTCCATATTTTCAACCATTTACACCAGAACAATAAGCAATTGATACTTACCTGCGATAAAGCTCCCGTGGAGTTGCAGGGCTTGGAAGAAAGGTTGCTGACCCGTTTCAGATGGGGATTGACCGCCAAATTGGAAAGTCCCGACAAGGAACTGAGGCTGAAGATATTGAAAAATAAAATATTGATTGACGGATTAACGATTCCCGATGATGTTTTGGACTTCATAGCCGAAAATGTAACCGAAAACGTGCGGGATTTGGAAGGTGTAATCGTCTCGTTAATGGCGCACTCGGTCATTTACAACAAAGAGGTGGACTTGACGCTTGCAAAAAGGGTGATTGGTCAGGCCATAAAGAAAATCGAAAAGAAAAAACTGACCATTGACAACATCACCGAAGTTGTTTGTAAGCACTTCAATATAAAGAGCGAACTGATACATACCGCCTCACGCAAGCGGGAAATTGTTCAGGCCCGTCAGGTAACCATGTACCTCTCGAAACGATACACCGAGATGTCGTTGTCGCAAATAGGAACCATTATCGGCAAAAAGAACCACGCAACAGTGCTCCACTCGTGCCGCATGGTAAAAGACCAGATAGAAGTTGACAAAGGCTTCCGCAACGATATTGCAGAAATAGAGAAGAAGCTTAAGATATAAGTTAAGTTTCAAGTTCAAAGTTATTGTAGAGACGTGGCGTGCCACGTCTTTTTTATTAACATACCGGAAATGTGTGGGTAAATATCCGAACACCGGAAGAACGCAAATTGCGCAAATTACACAAATTCACGCAAATAATTTTATGAATTGATTATTTTAAACCATATATAAATGGCGATAATTTGCGTAATTTGCGTTCCAATATTCCGTATCCCCTGTGATATAAATTCGCATCCAATGGTCGCGGCACGCCACAACCCTACAACCCGAAACCTTGAACTTTGAACTTTGAACCTGAAACTTTAAGCCTAAGATAAAACCACCTTTTCAATTACCTGCGGAAAATGTGCGTATTCCAATTGATGAACCTTACTTGCTACATCTTCGCAGGTATCTGCCGGTAAAACCTTGCATTTGGCCTGAAACAGGATATTTCCCTCGTCGTAATTTTCGTTTACATAATGGATGGTTATGCCCGATTCTGTTTCGCCCGCTTCCACAACCGCTTTATGAACACGGTCGCCATACATTCCTTTCCCGCCATATTTTGGTAACAGGGCCGGATGGATATTTATTATTTTATTGGGATAGGCATTGATGAGTTTTTGGGGAATTTTTAATAGAAATCCGGCAAGAACGATAAAATCGACCCGCCGTTTTGCCAAAAAATCCACAATTTTGTCTGCTTCGGCAAAATCTTCCTTCGAAAAACTGAAAGATTCGATACCCAAGCGTTTTGCCCGTTCATGCACGTAAGCATCGGGCTTATTCGATACAAAGCTGTCGATGCAAATCAGCTTATTATCAGCTAAATACCTTGTGATATTCTCGGCGTTTGAACCCGACCCGGAGGCGAAAATGGCAACTCTAATCATCTGCTTATTTTTTTTGATATTATGCACACAACTGCTAAAAATGTGCAACTTTAACTTTTTTCTAGGCAAAATATTTGTCTTATATGGATAAAAAACCTTTCCTTTGCACCGACAAAATTAAAAATAAAAAACTAATTATTAATTAAAATCAAAAAGTTATGTCTGAAGTAGCATCAAAAGTAAGAGCTATTATTGTTGATAAATTAGGCGTTGAAGAAACAGAAGTTACTGACACTGCTAGCTTTACAAACGATTTAGGAGCTGATTCACTCGACACTGTTGAACTGATCATGGAATTTGAAAAAGAATTTGGTATCTCTATTCCTGATGATCAAGCAGAAAAAATTGGAACAGTAGGAGACGCCGTTACCTACATCGAAGCTAATGCAAAATAATCTAATTCCTTGCAACAACAATCTATGGAATTAAAAAGAGTAGTAGTAACAGGTCTGGGGGCAGTAACACCTATTGGCAACGATGTTGAAACAACATGGAAAAATGCCTTAAACGGGGTTAGTGGCGCCGGGCCTATTACTCAATTCGATGCATCAAAATTTAAAACCCGGTTTGCTTGCGAAGTAAAAGACTTCGACCCATCCAAGTATTTGGACAGGAAAGAGGCCCGCAAGTGCGACAGATATACCCAATTGGCTATTGCCGCTGCCGAGGAAAGCCTCGAAGATGCAGCTCTGGATTATGAAAAAATTGATCTGGACAGGGTGGGTGTAATTATGTCGGCGGGCATCGGAGGTATCAAAACCTTTGAAGAGGAAGTTGGTAATTACGCAACACACGAAGAGCTAGGGCCTAAATTCAACCCGTTCTTCATCCCGAAAATGATTTCCGACATCGCATCAGGACATATTTCTATCCGTCATGGATTCCGCGGTCCTAATTTCGGAACAGTATCGGCTTGTGCGTCATCTACTCACAGCGCTATCACCGCATTCGACCTGATTCGCTTAGGAAAAGCAAATATAATTTTGGCCGGAGGAGCCGAAGCAGCCGTATGCACATCCGGCGTTGGAGGCTTTAACGCTCTGACAGCCTTATCTACACGTAACGATTCGCCCGAAACAGCATCCCGCCCGTTTAGCGCCAGCCGCGACGGCTTTGTGCTTGCCGAAGGCGCCGCCTGCCTGGTTTTTGAAGAATTGGAACATGCATTGGCACGTGGAGCTAAAATTTATGCCGAAGTGGTCGGAGGCGGAATGTCGGCAGACGCCTATCATCTAACCGCTTCGCATCCCGAAGGGGCTGGGGCAAAAATAGCCATGAAAAGCGCGCTTCAGGATGCCAATATGGAACCATCGGGGATTGATTACGTGAATGTTCACGGAACATCGACACCCGTAGGAGACCCGTCCGAAGTAAAAGCAATTCAGGAAATATTTGGCGACCACGCTTACAAGCTGAATATAAGTTCTACAAAATCAATGACAGGACACCTGTTGGGCGCTGCCGGAGCTGTAGAAGCCTTGTTCTGTACCCTTTCGGTTCAGAATGACATCGTCCCTCCCACTATCAACTTTGAGGGAGACGAAGATCCTAATATTGATTATAAACTGAACTTTACTTTTAATAAAGCACAGAAAAGAGTTGTGAATGCCGCTTTATCAAACACCTTTGGTTTTGGTGGACACAATGCTTGTGTTATCATTAAAAAGTATAAGAACCAGTGATTAAAAAACTATATCGAAGCATAAGGTCTTTTCCCAAAAGGAAAAAAGAGCCTTATGCTTCTTTTTATAAAGTCCTGAACTTCTATCCCCACAACATAGCCCTCTACGAACAGGCTTTTCTGCACAAGTCTTCGTCGATGAAGATGAAGGACGGGCGATGGATAAACAACGAGCGTCTCGAATTTCTCGGCGATGCCATACTGGATGCCATTGTTGCCGATATTTTATTCAAGGAATTTGAATACAAGAAAGAAGGATTCCTTACCAACACCCGCTCGAAAATAGTTCAACGCGAAACCTTAAACAAATTGGCGGTAGATTTGGGACTGGATAAGTTAATCAAATCTTCGGCCCGAAACACAGCCCATAAAACCTACATGTACGGCAATGCCTTGGAAGCCCTGATAGGCGCCATTTACCTCGACCAGGGATACCGGGCAGCCAAACGCTTTGTTTACGAACGCCTCATAAAGGAACGCCTGAACATGAATTCGGTGGCGCACAAGGAAGTAAACTTCAAGTCGCGACTGATAGAATGGGGACAAAAAAACAAAATTGAGATAAGCTTCGACCTGATAGAAACCTTTATTGATAAAGAAAATAATCCGGTCTTTCAAACAGCCGTAGTCATTTGCGGAGAAACCGCCGGTACAGGCACAGGCTACTCCAAAAAAGAATCGCAGCAAATGGCCGCTAAAATAGCCTACAAGCGACTCAAGAAAGACGATGCCTACAAAGAGCTTCTCTACCAAAAGAGAGAACAGGAACAACAGCAAGCGCCTGCTTCCGAAATTTCGGAAATTGCAGGAGAAGAGGCGAATGACGATGTACTGCCTCAGGAATAATCCAATCCAACCGCATTTTTAACTAACTTGTCCTAAACATTTGGTTGTGCCTTAGCGTTATAACCTCACTATGAACAATAATCATCTTATTAAAGGCATTATTTTAGTGGCTATTGGCGCGGCAAGTTATGGTGTGCTGGCAACATTTGTCAAGCTGGGCGGCGATGATGGCTATTCCACAGCCGAGCTGACTTTTTCTCAAGCGGTGGTTGGCCTGGTTGTGTTGTTTGTCATGAATCTGTTGTCGGGTAAACTCAACAAGGCACAAGCAACACGAACTCCTACCAAGCGCGAAAAAATAAATTTAATACTGGGCGGAATACCTTTGGGCCTTACAAGCTCTTTCTACTACATGTCCCTGACTTATGTTTCGGTATCGGTGTGTATTGTGCTGTTGATGCAATCGGTGTGGATGGGATCGGTTCTCGATTTAATCGTAAACAAAACAAAACCCACAAAAGGGAAATTGCTAGCCATCCTCATCGTGTTGATAGGAACAGTATTGTCAACCAACATGCTGAATTCCGAAATAGTACTCAATTGGGAGGGGATTTTCTGGGGAATGCTGGCGGCATTGTCCTATACGTTTACGATGTTTTCGTCTAACCGGATTGCGGTCAGGTATCCGGCCCTAACCCGCAGCCTTTATATGATGATAGGATCGTTATGTATTGTAAGCATCGTATGGGGATATTCGTTGTTTCAACATTTCGATGTAACTGTTCTGCTGAAATGGGGGCTGATTCTGGCGCTTTTCGGCACTATTTTTCCGCCGCTATTCTTCACCAAAGGGATGCCTATCACCGGAATGGGACTGGGGAGCATCCTCGCATCCATCGAGTTGCCGGTCTCCGTATTGATGGCCGGAATTGTTCTCCACGAAGAAGTCGATTGCATCCAGTGGGTAGGAATTGTGCTGATTATAGTAGCCGTGGTAGTTATGAATTATTCGTTGATTCGGGGGAAAGGAGATAAGTAGAGCAAAAAATAAGATCGCTATAATGTGAGAAGTGGAAAAATAATTCCACTTTTTTTGTGGAATTATAAAAAGAGTATTACATTTGCTGGACGAATAACAACGGTATGGAAATTGGTTTTGAAAAGGAATATTTGCGCGAACTCTACAAAACCGGCAAGACAACGGATAAAAAATACCGTTTTCAGCCGCAGATAGTAGTAAAGTATCGTAAAGTAATTGATACACTTGAAAAAGCCGCGAGAGTTGAGGATTTATTTGCAATCAGCTCATTGCACTATGAAAAGTTACAAGGCGACAAAAAGGGAGTTGAATCCGTCAGGGTAAACGACCAATACCGTGTAGAGTTTATCACGAGCAAAGTCCTTTCCGAAACCGTTGCAACAGTCTGTAATATAATAGAATTGTCGAATCATTATAAATAAATCGTTATGGGAAATATAGGATTTGGATTTACCCCAACACACCCGGGCGAAGTCTTGAAAGATGAAATAGAATACCGTGGCCTGGCGCAGACTAAACTTGCTACACAGATGGGGATATCGTACAAAATATTGAACGATATACTTAACGAACGCCGCCCCATTACCACCACCACAGCAATGCTCTTTGAAGCCGCATTGGATATAGATTCCGGCTTATTGATGCGTTTGCAACTGAAATACAACATGCATGTGGCAAGCAAGGACAAAACCCTTGCCAAACGCCTTGCTGTAGTACGCAAAGCGGTAGCAGTACTTTAATAATAACAACATGGAGATTGGTTTTGAAAAGGAATATTTGCGCGAACTGAATGAAACTGGTAAAACAACGGACAAAAAATATCGTTTTCAGCCTCAAGTAGTGAAAAAATACCAGCAAGTGGTTGGTATCTTGGAGTCTGTATCGAGCGTTGAAAAGTTATATCCATACAATGCGCTGCATTATGAAAAATTGCAAGGCGACAAAAAAGGAATCGAATCTGTCAGGGTAAACGACCAATACCGAATTGAGTTCACCACACGCCAAGTTCTTTCCGAAACCCTTGTAACACTCTGTAATATAATAGAATTGTCAAATCACTAAGTAAGTGTTCATAATTAGTTTGTATAAAATATTTAGTTTGTCTTTCCGTTCTAGTATGGTATATACAATTAGGAATGGGAAAGATAAAGAAACTGGAATTAACAGTTGCCCAGCGAGGGCAACT